>JAVVHA010000002.1 GCA_032249735.1 Dehalococcoidia bacterium
GAAAGCGTGGGGAGCAAACCGGATTAGATACCCGGGTAGTCCACGCCCTAAACGGTGGGTGCTAGGTGTGGGGAGTGTCGACCCTCCCCGTGCCGAAGCTAACGCGTTAAGCACCCCGCCTGGGGACTACGGCCGCAAGGCTAAAACTCAAAGGAATTGACGGGGGCCCGCACAAGCGGTGGAGCGTGTGGTTTAATTCGATGCAAAGCGAAGAACCTTACCAGGGCTTGACATGCCGGCAGTAGGGGCCCGAAAGGGTTTCCGACCCGTAAAGGCGGGAACCGGCACAGGTGCTGCATGGCTGTCGTCAGCTCGTGCCGTGAGGTGTTGGGTTAAGTCCCGCAACGAGCGCAACCCCCGCCCTGTGTTACACGTGTCACAGGGGACTGCCCCGCAAAACGGGGAGGAAGGTGGGGATGACGTCAAGTCATCATGGCCCTGATGCCCTGGGCTACACACACGCTACAATGGGCGGTACAAAGGGATGCCAAGGCGCGAGCCGGAGCAAATCCCAAAAAGCCGCCCCCAGTTCGGATCGCAGGCTGCAACTCGCCTGCGTGAAGCCGGAATCGCTAGTAACCGCCGATCAGCACGCGGCGGTGAATACGTTCCCGGGCCTTGTACACACCGCCCGTCACGTCATGGGAGCTGGCTTCACCCGAAGTCACTCGCCCAACGGGCTTCGGCCCGAGGGAGGTGCCCAGGGTGAGGCTGGTGACTGGGACGAAGTCGTAACAAGGTAGCCGTACGGGAACGTGCGGCTGGATCACCTCCTTTCTAGGGAGCGGACAGCTCCTAGGTCGACTGGGCAGGTGGGGAGCCTTCCTCCCGCCATTCAGCTGCTAAAGGGTGGGCGATTAGCTCAGGTGGCTAGAGCGCGGTCCTGATAAGACCGAGGTCGGAGGTTCGAGTCCTCCATCGCCCACCATCTTTTTTACCTCCGGGGCCGTGGCGCAGCGGGAAGCGCACCTCCTTTGCAAGGAGGGGGGCGGGGGTTCGAATCCCCCCGGCTCCACCAGGCGGGAGGCCCCCAGGACCCACTTGGACACCAGGAGATCCCACCCTTGACACGGCGTAGGGTAAGCCAGTAGCATCTGGCCGCTGGGACAAGTGGACGGAGGTCTTAGCTATGCGCTTCCTGGTAGGCCTGGTGTTGGGCATAGCCTTGGGAGTAGCCCTGGCCGCCCTCCTCTCCCCTAGGCCTCAGGAGCTGCCGCCGGAGCGTCAGCGGCCCCAGGGCGGGGAGGAGTGATGGCCAGCTTTAAGCTGGTCATCATCATCGCCTCCGAGCCCGATGTGGAGCGGCTCATGTCCCTGTTGGTGGAAAGAGGCCTGCCGGCCACCAAGGTCAGCTCCAGCGGTGGCTTCCTCAGGCGGGGCAATGCCACCATCTTCTCAGGAGTGGAGCAGGAGCGAGTGGGGGAGATCCTCGAGCTGGTGCGCCGAGAGTGCCAGGCGCGGACGGAGATGATCCCCGCCCAGGCCCTCCCCTTCCCCGAGGTGTCCCTGCCCAGCGCCCCCATGGAGGTGAGGGTGGGCGGGGCCATCGTCTTCGTCCTGCCCGTGGAACACTTCGAGAGGACCTAGGAGATGAACAGGGGCGCCAGCACTAGGGTGACGGTGGAGAGGAGCTTGACCAGCACATGCAGGGAGGGCCCCACCGTGTCCTTAAAGGGGTCGCCCACCGTGTCGCCCACCACCGCCGCCTTGTGGGCCTCGGACCCCTTGCCAATGACCACCACGTGACCAGGGTTGGAGGGGTTGGCCACTACCCCCATGGCGCGGGCCTCCTCCGGCGACAGCCGCAGGTACCCCGCCTCAATGTACTTCTTGGCATTGTCCCAGGCCCCACCCACGTTATTGAGGAAGGTGGCTAGGATGATGCCGCCGATGGTCCCCACCATCAGCAGGCCAGCCACCGTCTGGGGCCCCGTCTCCGCCAGCCACCCTGCCTGGTGGATGCCGCGGAACACCACGCCCACCACCACCGGCATGCCCACCGCCAGCAGCCCTGGAGCCACCATGCCCCGCAGGGCAGCGCGCGTGGTGATGTCCACGGCCCGCCCGTAATCGGGGCGCTCCGTCCCGGCCATGATGCCTGGCCGCTCCCGGAACTGACGCCGCACCTCCTCGATGATGGCCCCCGCTGCCACACCCACCGCCCGCAGGCCCAGGCTGCTGAAAAGGAAGACCAGCATCACCCCCAGCAGGGAGGCCACGAACACCCCTACCCCCGAAAGGTCCACCGGCAGGGGTATCTCATAGAGAGGCCTGCCGAAGAAGGGGGAGGTGGGGTCTTCAGCGAAGTGCTCCTTCACCTTGTCCAGAAAGGCGCTGAACAACAGGAATGCCGCCAACCCCGCCGAACCCATGGCATACCCCTTAGTCAGGGCCTTGGTGGTGTTGCCCACCGCGTCCAGGGCATCGGTGATCTGGCGGGACTGGGGTGGCGCCCCCGCCATCTCCACGATGCCATTGGCGTTGTCGGTGATGGGGCCGAAGGTGTCCATGGAGAGGACGTAGGCGCAGGACATGAGCATGCCCATGGTGGCCACCGCCGTACCGTAGATGCCCCCACCGGGCAGCCCCGTCTGCTCCCCCAGCACGTAGGAAGTCACCAGGGCCGCCCCAATGGTGATGGCCGTGGCCGCTGTGGTCTCAAACCCCACCGCCGTCCCCACCACGATGTTGGTAGCGGTGCCCGTCAGGCATGCCCGCACTATCTCCCGCACCGGCCGCCAGCTGCCAGAGGTGTAGTACTGGGTGATGTATACGAAAACGATGCTGGTGATGATACCCACCACCCCGGCGGCGAAGAACCATGCCCAGTGCTCCCCCATGGTCAGGTTAGTGGCCAGGGCCATGAACCCTACACACAGCGCCACGATGAGCCAATACCCATAGTTGAGGGGGGTCATGGGGTCCTGACCCTCCCGGGCAAAGAAGGGGACGGATATGACCCCCACCATGGTGGCCAGCAGACCAAACGCCCGCACGATGAGGGGGAAGAGGATCCACTCCTCCTGGCCGGTGAGGGCAAAGATGGCCACCCCCAAGATCATGGCACCGATGTTCTCCGCCGCCGTGGACTCGAACAGGTCGGCGCCACGACCGGCGCAGTCGCCCACGTTGTCACCTACCAGGTCAGCCACCACCGCAGCATTGCGCGGATCGTCCTCGGGGATGCCCGCCTCTATCTTCCCTACCAGGTCGGCGCCCATGTCGGCCGCCTTGGTGTAGATACCACCGCCCAGCTGGGCGAAGAGGGCCACAAAGCTGGCCCCAAACCCGAAGCCTACGATGAGGAAGGGTGCCTTATCTATGGGATGGCCCAGAACGCGGGAATACAGCCCAAAGATGCCCGCCACCCCCAGCAGGCTCAGGGCCACGATGAGGAACCCCGATACAGCACCCCCGCGCAGGGCCACAGCGATGGCCTCCCGCAGGCTGCGGGTGGCCGCCGAGGCGCACCGCACGTTGGCCCGCACCGCCACATACATGCCCGTAAACCCCGAGAGGGCGGAACAAAAAGCGCCGATGAGGAAGGCCACGGCCGTGAGGATGCCCAGCTCCACATCCTCATCGAAGTAGCCCACCAAGAAGCCCACCACCGCTGCCACCACGAAGGCCAGCATGGCGATGGTGGTATATTGGCGACGCATGAAGGCGTTGGCCCCTTCCAAGATCATGCCCGCCACTTCCCGCATGACCGGTGTGCCCTGGTCCCGTCGTAGCACATCCCAAGCCAGCCAGAGAGCAAACAGCACCCCAAGGATGCCCGCCGCAGGCACTACCCAGACAAGACCCATCTGTGATTACCTCCCTCCGAGCATGGGGACAGGAGATCTACTAGCGCTGCGTCGCAGCCGATAGACGCTCCTGTCGCCTCTTTAGCTTGGCCTTCTTCATCTTCTTGTGATGCTTCTTCCGAACCACCTTCTTGGGCTTGTTCATGGCCCCCTGTTTCGCCCAACGTCGATGGAACCGGCTGATATTATAGGATTAAGATAGCGCCTCAGCCAAGGGTGGTGCCCCCGGCGGGATTCGAACCCGCGATTTCCACCTTGAAAGGGTGGCGTCCTGGGCCTCTAGACGACGGGGGCCCCGATGCACCATTCTAGGCCATGCAGTTCCCTCCGCCAAGGCTATGGACGATGTCGTGGTAGGGTGCTGCGGCTGGCCAGAGGCCCGCCAACGCTACTTCTCCCACCTGGGAGCGGTGGAGCTCCAGGACACCTTTTACGACCCCCCTTCTCCCCAGCGGGCCAGCCGACTGCGCCAGGAGGCGCCTCCTGGCTTCGTGGTGACTATGAAGGCCTGGCAGCTCATCACCCACCCGCCCACCAGCCCCACCTACCGCCGCCTGCGCCGTGGCCTGCCCGCCGAGGCGAGGGAGGAGGCAGGGCTTTTCCGCCCTACGGCCACGGTGAGGTGGGCCTGGCAAGAGACGTTGGCCGTGGCCCGGGCGGTGGGGGCCATGGCCATCGTCTTCCAGTGCCCGCCCAGCTTCCGTCCTACCCCAGAGAACAAGGGTCACCTCCAGGACTTCTTCCAGCAGGTGGAGAGGGAAGGGCGCATCTTGGCCTGGGAGCCACGGGGCCCCTGGCCCCCTGAGGAGGTGATGGCTCTATGTCGGGAGCTGGGGCTGGTGCATTGCGTGGACCCTCTGGCTCAGGGGCTGCCCCTATGGGGAGAGGCAGCCTATCTCCGTCTCCACGGGCGCGGCGGATATCGCTATCGGTACTCCGACCGGGAGTTGGCGGAGCTGGCGCAGATCTGCGAGCGTCTGTTGGCGCAGGGCCGGCGCCCGGTATTGGTCATGTTCAACAACACCAATATGCTGGAAGACGCCCTGCGCTTCCAGGCAATGTTGGGCTAGCGGGTGGGCGTAGCCCCGGCAGGGACTGGGCTGGCCTCCCTGCCCGATGAGGAGGTGGGGGTCGAGGAAGGCGTGGGCTGGGGTGTCGCCTCGGGCGTTGACGTGGGGGTGGGCGTCGCCTGGGGTGTCGCCTCGGGGGTTGGCGTGGGGGACGGCCCCGGCTCACCACCCAGCACTTCGACGAAGGTGGCCTTTACACTACCATTGGCCTGGAGCTCCCCCCATACCTCCACCAAGGAGCCAGGAGCCGGCTTGCCGCTTACCTTGGTCTCCTTCGTCACCAGGATGACGGTGCCGTCCACCGTCCACCGCCCCTCCTCGATGCGGGAGACGACGCCCCGCACGTGGGCCATGCCGGTGCTCTCGGGCCCGGCGATGACTACTACATCGGTGGCCTTCACTGTGCCCCCCTCCTCCACCGCCTTTATACGTAGGATGGACCCGGGCTCAGGCCTGGGGGCCTGGGGTGGGGGCTGCACCTGCACGCCCCCCACGTTCCAGCTCCTTCCCTCCACCCCTTGAAGGACCCCCTGTACAGCCACCACCCGCGGCAGGGGAGCTTGAGGTTCCAGCACGAGGATGCGCTCCGCCACCAGGACTTCGCCCTGCTGGCGGGCTATCACCCGCACCCTGACCCCTTTGCGCAAGGCGCCGCCCTCGGCCATCACCATGGTGGTGGGCAGGACACGGAAGACATGCCCTCCCACCCGCCAGGTGACAGCGCCTTGGGAGGAGGAGAGGTCTTCATCAGCTGCCCCCTCAATGATGATGGTGGCCGCCATGTCCAAGGGGGTGAGAGGCCGCAGCTCGGCGGCCACCAGGCCCCCCTGGTTCATGTAGGCCCGCACCTGCACCAAGTCGCCCACTTGGATGCCCTGGGCCATGTCCGCCTGGAAGAGGCGGATGCGCTGGCCTTCCACCACCAGTTGGTCGCCCTGCACGTCTTCCACTACCCCCTGGAGCACCACCTCCACCCCTGGCAGGGCCAAGGAGGTTACGGTGAGGGCCCGCAGCCGGCCGTTGGCCCCCACGCCGGCCAAGACGCGTACCACTTTCCCCTCCGCCAGCCCTTCGCCGGCGACGATGGTGGCCTCGTCCACCCATACCTCCTGCTGCCCCACCCGCCAGAGGCGGGGGTTCTCAGTGCGCCGCCCCACCCCCTCCAGGAAGAGAACGCCCCCGGCCACCTCCTCCAGCCGCACAAACACCCCCTGCCCCATGAGGCGCAAGCGGGCGTTGTGGATGGTGATCAAGGTGGCCACATAATCATCATAGGCGTCCGAGCGTAGACGCGGCCCCACGCGGAGGATGAGATCCCCGAGCCGCTGGCTCACCTCCAGGGCCCGCTGGGCCTCCTCACCCCCCGTCTTGGCCAAGATGCTGGACGCGCGGCTCAAGGAGGAGCGTATGGCAGATAGGGCGATGCCAGGCACCTCCTTCCCCTGGTCCAGCAGCTTTTGCACCTCCCTCTGACGGGCCTCGGCCTGGTCCAGCAGCAGGGCCGCCTTGGCGTCATCGTCCCAGGTGATGAAGACCTGGGCCTCCGCCATGGCCAGCTTGGCGCGGTAAAGGGGGCTGTCGGGGAGGCTCCGGGAGGCAGCTAGGGCGGTCAGCGCCAGGCCTGAGACGATGACCACGGCCAGGGAGGCGGCCATGGCTAGGGGGGAGAGCCAACGCCACGGCTGCCGGCGCCGGCCCGACTGCAGGCGCGCCACCTGCTGGCTGAACCGTCTCCAAGCTCGGGCCCGCGCCTCGGGGGGCGGCAGGTGGCCCCCCAACGCCCGCAGTTGGAGGAGGGTCTCCAGAAGGGGCCTCAGCTCCTTCGCTAAGTGAGGATACCGCTGCAGACAGCCCTCCAGGTCCTCACCCCTTCGCAGGGCCCGCTGGCAGTCCTCCAAGGCCTGCCACAGCTCGTCCCTCACCCTTCCCCCTCCTGCTGCAAGATGCGCTTTAGGGCCTGCAACGCCCGGTACTGGAGGGACTTGATGGCCCCCTCCCGACGGCCCAACACTTTGGCGATGGTCCGGTTGTCCAGCCCCTGCACGAACTTGAGGATGACCACCTGCCGCTGCTCATCCGTCAGCTGGGCGAGAGCGCGGCGAAGCTTCTCATAGCTCTCAGACATCTCGGCGCGGGCCGCCGGGCTGGGGTCTTGAGCCTGGGCCTCCGCCACCGTATCCAGCCTCACCTCCACGCGCCGCCCCCGCCGGCGGCGGTGGTCGATGAGGCAGTTTCGGGCGATGCGGAACACCCACGCCGAGAAGGGGACGCCCCGAAACTTGTACCGGGGCAAAGCCTCCAGCATCTTGAGCATGGTCTCGGAGGCGATGTCCTCGGCCTGTTGGGCATCGCCTAGCTGAAGGAGGATGTAAGAGTATACGCGGGGATAGTAGCATTCATACAGCCAGGCCAGGGCCCGCTGGTCAAGCCTCTGGGCCCTCTGGACAATCTCCCTCTCCTGGCGCTCGGCACTGTCCAGGGCCCCTTCAGAGATGATTCGGTCTAGAGGCTCGGCCAAGGCTATCGCCAACATCCCCAGCGTCTCCCCATATAGGAGAACGCAAGGGAACAACGAAAGGTTTCGCCATCTTGGCTCATCTTCAGCCCTCCAGGGAGGAGAGCCCCAACAAGCGGCGGCGCATCTCCTCGTAGCGCTCCTTGGCCCTTGCCTCCCGGCTGATGAGGGCCTTCAGGCGGGGAGGGTCCAGCGCCTGTCCCTCTAGCAAGGCGCGGTGCAGCGCCTGCAAGTGCCGCTGCCACTCTTGGTAGGCCTCCAGGTAAAGGCGCTTGGTCTCCTCGTCCCTCACCTGTCGCTCCTTCCCGAAGGGGTCTCCTCCAGGGCGCCACCGATGACCACATCGATGAGGCGGGGCTCAGACGCGGCCTGGGCCTCGCGAACCGCCGGCCCCACCTCCTCCGGATCCTCGATCCTCACCCCCTTAACACCGAAGGCCTGGGCGATGCGGGAGAAGTCCAGATGAGGCTCCACCAGGTCCATACCCAAGAAGGGACGCTCGCGCGCCCCCTCCCCCAAATACTCCAGCATGTTGAGCTTGAGGATGCGATAGCTGGCGTTGTTGGCGATGACCCATGTGACCGGTATGCGATGGTGAGCAGCCGTCCATAGGGCCTGGATGGTGTAAAGGGCCGAGCCATCGCCCACCACTGCTAGCACCGGCCTGCTGGGCTCCGCCAGCTTGAGGCCTAGCGGCGCCGGCATGCCCATCCCCAGGCCGCCACCAGCGGCCCGGAAGTGCTGGCCAGGGGCGAGACGCAAATATCGCATGAGGTGCCCGGCCACCGTCACCGATTCGTCATAGAGCAGGGTGTCCGGGTGGAGGGCGTGAGCGAGCTCATAGGCGAAGCGGGCAGGGGTCATGGGGCGCTGGCCCCAATGAGCTCTCGCCGCCTCTAGGGCCATCTTCCACGCGGTCTCTCTGGCGCGAGCTAGGGCCTCCCGCCGGTGCTGGGCCCGTTGGCGGACCTGGGGCGTCAGGAGAGGCTCCAGGGCCTCCGCTATCTCCCGCAAGGCCTGGCGGGGATGGGCCATCATGGAGACGGCTGTGGGCCAAGTCTTGCCCAGCTCCCAGGGAGAGACGTCGATGTGGACGACGCGACACCCTGCCGGGAGGGGATCTTCCGGCATGGGGAGGAGGGACGGGAAGAGGGGCGTGCCCACGGCCACCAGGACGTCCACCTCCGCCAACTGGGCCTTGAGGGCTGGGAAGGACACCACGTTGAGAGGGCCGGCGTACATGGGGTTCTCAGGCGAGATGGGCACCCTGCTGCTAAAGGCCACGTATATAGGGGCCCCCACCATAAGGGCAAGACGGGTGAGCTCCTCATCCATCCCCATGCACCAGTCGCCGGCCACGATGGCTGGGGCCTGGGCCTGGGCAAGGAGCTCCGCCGCCAGGGCCACCGCCTCCTTCTGGGGCCGCACCTCGCCATACGTTTTGGGTGGGGAGAACACAGGGGCATCGGCCTCCTCATCCATGACATCGGTAGGCACGGCCACCAGGACAGGCCCTGGCGGAGGGTCGGCAGCCACCTTGAAGGCCCGTCGCAGGGCCAAAGGGAGCTCGGAGGCCCGGGGCACCTCCACCGCCCACTTCACCAGGGGCCGGGCCATGGAGAGGAGGTCGCCGTAGAGGATGGGCTCCTGCAGGCCGCCGCGGGTGGCGTGCTGACCGGCGTAGATGACCATGGGGGCACGGGTGCGCCAGGCGTTATACAGCATGCCCATGGCATTGCCCAGCCCCACCGTGATGTGCAGCTGTACAAAGGCCGGCACAGGCGACAGACGGGAATAGCCATCGGCCATGGCCAGGGCCACAGCCTCCTGCAGGGCCAACACATACTCCAGCTGGGGATAATCGTTGAGGGCGTCCATGAACGCCTGCTCGGTGGTACCCGGGTTGCCGAACACGTATCGCACCCCCGCGGCCACCAGCTGCTCCAGCATGAGATGACGTCCGGCGCGACCCATATGGCCCCCTCGGCCTTCTCAGATTAGCGCCCTCCAGCGGGTCTGTCACCAGGGGAACGGAGGGGGGTCAGGAAACGATAATTGGTGGCGCCTGCGGGATTCGAACCCGCGATCTCCGCCTTGAGAGGGCGGTGTCCTGGGCCGCTAGACGAAGGCGCCACCCAGGGCTATGCCCTGCCAAGCCCATGTTACGAAGGGCACTACCCACTCGTCAAGGCAGAATCATCTTGCGCTCACCCTCTTGTCCCCTTATACTTAGGGCGAATTAGGCAGAGGCCCCGCTATGGCAGGCATCCTGACAGCAGCCGCCTATGTCCCCTTCTTCACCATAGAACGGGCGGAGATGGGCAGGTCTTGGGGCATACCATCCCTCCCCGGGGTAAGGGCGGTGGCCAACAGTGACGAGGACAGCATCACCATGGCGGTGGAGGCAGGGCTATTGGCCCTGCGGGGGCGCAGTCCAGAGGGGATCGATGCCCTTTACTTCGCCACCACCACCCCTCCCTATGCTGAGAGGCAGTGCGCCCCCATCATCGCCGCTGCCTTGGACCTGCCCCGCCAAACGGTGACGGCTGACTTCACCGGCACCACCAGGGCAGCCACCCTGGCCCTCAAGGCCGCCATAGATGCCGTGCATAGTGGGGCCGCTCGCCAGGCCATGGTGGTGGCCGCCGACATGCGCCCTGGCGAGCCCCAAACCGCCTGGGAGCAGCTCATGGGCGATGCGGGGGCAGCGGTCATTGTGGCCGCCCACGCCCCAGCCACCATCCGCGCCTTCACTAGCCTAATAGGGGCGCCCTTGGGCCCCTGGCGCCGCCCCCAGGACCGGTTCGTCCGCTCCTTCGACCCCAGAGTGGAAACGGAGTACGGTTACGTCCGTACCACGGTAGAGGCAGCCAGGGGGGCGCTGGATAGGGCCGGCCTCTCCCCCCAGCAGGTGTCCAGGGCTATCCTGTACACTCCCGATCTGCGCAGCCCCCTGGAGGTAGCCCACCGCCTAGGCCTGGAGCGCCGCCAGCTCCAGGACCCCCTCATGACGACGGTGGGCAACGCCGGCGCTGCCCACGTGCTGCTGGTCCTGGCTGCCGCCCTGGAGGAGGCCCAGGCAGGGGAGCAACTGCTGGTGGCCAACTACGGCGACGGGGCGGACGCCTTCGTCGTCTCTCTGGAGGGGGAGGTGCAGCGGCCGCCCGACAGGCCCACATTAGCCCAACTTCTGGCCCTGCGGCGCCCCCTGCCCAACTATGGAGCCTATGCCGCCCTCCGCAACCTGGCTGGAAGGGAAGGGCCCACGGCCTCTGCCTCGCCCGTCACCTATTGGCGGGACGTGGCCATGGAGCTGCGTTGGCACGGGGCGCGGTGCCGGGCCTGTGGCCTAGTCCAGTTCCCCATACCCCGCGTCTGCCGCAGCTGCGGCGCCCGCGACCAGCTGGAGGAGGCTCCTTTATCCCACCGGGGCACTATCTACACCTTCACCCTGGACCACCTATACGCCGGCGAATATCTGGACACCCCCGTGCCACGCGTGGTGGTGGATCTGGAGGGAGGGGGACGGGTCTTCCTGGAGATGACCGACTGCGATCCCAAGGAGGTGACGTGGGGAATGGAGGTGGAGACCACCTTCCGCTGCCTACACGAGTGGGGAGGGTACCACAACTATTACTGGCGGGCCCGCCCCCTGCGCACCCATACGCCAAGGAGGTGAGGCGAGATGACAGGCATCCGCGACCGAGTGGCTATCATTGGCGTCGGCTGCACCAAGTTCGGGGAGCTGTGGGAGAAGGACCAAGAGGACCTGCTGGTGGAGGCAGCCCACGAAGCCCTAGAGGACGCGGGCCTCTCCCCGCAGGACATAGACGCCATATGGGTGAGCACCTTCTATGACTTCACGGGGCAATCGGGCGGCACGGCCACCGAGCCTCTGGCCCTCTTCGGCAAGCCGGCCACCAGGGTGGAGAACTTCTGCGCCTCAGGGATGGACGCCTTCCGCAACGCCTGCTTCGCCGTGGCCGCCGGCGCGTATGATATAGTCTTGGTTTGCGGGGTGGAGAAGCTTTTGGACCAGGGCTCCCGCGGCCTGCCCATCGAGGCGTTTCACCCCAGCTTCCTGGCAGCCAGCGCTCCTGGCATCTTCGCCCTGGCCGCCTCCCGCGCCTTCTACGAGTGGGGATGGACCAAGGAGGACCTGGCGCGGGTGGCGGTCAAGAACCACCGCAACGGCGCCGCCCACCCCAAGGCCCATTTCCGGCGGCCAGTCACGGTGGAGGATGTCCTCAACGCCCCCATGATCGCCTGGCCCCTGGGGCGGCTGGACTGCTGCGCCGTCTCCGATGGAGCGGCGGCGGTGATCATCACCCGTCCTGAGATCGCCAAGGATACGCGGCATAAGGACGATTACGTGCTAGTTAAGGCCAACGCCCTCGCTGTAGAATCCATTCAGCCCTATTACCGCAGCGGGTATGACTGGTTGGGCTTCCCAGCCACCAGGGCAGCAGCCAAGATGGCCTACGAGGAGGCGGGGATCCGCAACCCCCGCAAAGAGATCAGCTTCGCCGAGGTGCACGACTGCTTCACCAGCACCGAGCTGTTCAACATCGGCGACCTCTTCCTGGTGGACGACCCTAAAGATGCCCCCAAGTTCGTGGCCGACGGGCTGGCGGACATCGAGGGGGAGGTACCCATCAACCCCTCAGGTGGCCTCAAGTGCTTTGGCCACCCCATCGGGGCCACCGGCTGCCGCATGATATACGAGGTGACCAAGCAGCTGCAAGGACGGGCCGATGGCCTGCAGGTGCGCAACCCCCGCCTGGGCCTTGCTCATAACCTGGGTGGCCCTGGGGCGGTGGCCTCGGTGACCATCCTGGCCCGCCGCGACTAGGCGGGTAGCGGTGCAGGGACGGCGAGACGGTGGGGGAGTCCCCCCACCCTCTCCCATTGGGTGGCGTCCTCCTGGCGCCCAGAGGGGCGAGATGGGCATTTGACCCTCTGGGATGTCCAGGTTCCCACCAAGGGAGGTAGATATCTGGCTAGGGCCCTATGCCCGACTCGGCACAAGATAGCCACGAGGCGGAGGGGGCGCTTTCGGCATTAGCTTTGCCCCAGTTCCGCCTCTTTTTGGCGGTGACGGTGTTCACCCAGCTGGCGGGCTGGATGGAGGAAGTGGCCCGCGGCTGGCTCGTCTACGAGCTGACCCGATCCCCCCTTCAGCTGTCGGCCCTGGCCTTCGTCAGCGGGGCCAGCAGCTTCATATCGGCCCCTGTGGCCGGCTTCATGGCCGACCGAATAGACAGGCGTTGGGCCACCATCCTCGCGGAGGCGATGAGCTGCGTGGGGGCCTTGGCCGTGGGCCTGCTGGTGGTGGCTGGGCAGGTGGAGCTCTGGCAGCTCTACTCCCTCACCGTCCTTATGGGCATGTCGCGGGGGTTCAGCTTCACCTCCCGACAGGCCCTCCTTTACGACGTAGTGGGCCCGGAGCATCTGGCCAGCGCCGTGGGCCTCAACTCGGTAGCCGCCAACGTGGCCCGCATCATGGCCCCCCTGGCGGGGGGGACGGTCATCGGGGCCCTGGGTACAGCGGCAGCCTTCTTCGGGCAGAGCCTTTTGTTGCTCCTGGCCATACCCGTCACGCCTCTGCTGCGGCTGCGGGTCCTGGCCAAGCCGGTGCGCCTTCCCTTCTGGCGGAGCATCATGGACGGCTTGCGCTACATCCAGTCCGACCCCACCCTGCTACGCCTCTACCTGTTCATTTATATCCCCAACGTCCTCATTTACCCCTACGTGAGCCTTATCCCGGTGTTCGCCGACGAGGTCCTCGGGATAGGGGCGCAGGGTTATGGCTTCCTCTTGACGGGGGTGGGGTTTGGGTCCATCCCCGGCGGCCTTCTGGTGGCCAGCATGGGCCGGTCTCGGCGTAAGGGGTTGGTGATGGGGCTGGCAGCCATCCTCTACATGGGGATGGTGTCCACCTTCGCCCAGTCCCGTTGGCTTCCTCTCTCCTTCGCCGCTCTAGTGGTGGGGGGAGTAGGGTGGTCGATGATGGTGGCCCTGAACCAGGCCCTGGTGCAGCTGCGGTTGGCCGATGCCTATCGGGGGAGGGGGCTGGCCCTCTATACGGTGGGCTCCGGCCTCACACCGCTAGGTAATCTGGCCATGGGCAGCCTGGCCCATGCCATAGGCGTGCAGACAGCAGTGACTGCCTTCGCCCTCGTCGGGATGGTTCTGGCGGCGCTGACGGGCCTCGCCTCTGCCGAGGTGCGCCGTCTTTAGGCCCCCTGGCCATGCTGAGCCTGTGAGGCCCTTCACTTCCTTCCCAGGGATTACGTGGAGAGGCCCTCTTTCCAGCGGCGGGCACGAGCCAGAAGCTCGCGCGCCCCTGCCAACATGCGCTCGCTGGGCCTTGGGCCGCCCAACATGGCGGCCAGCTCCTGGACCCGCTCCTGCTCCTCTAGGGCATCCACCTGGACAAGGGATCGCCCCAACATTACGTCCTTGCGTACGCGGAAGTGGGCATCGGCATAGGCAGCGATGTGAGGCAGATGGGTGATGCAGATGACCTGATGGCGTTGGGCTATGCCCCACAGCTTGCGCCCCACCACATCGGCGCTTCTCCCCCCCACCCCTACGTCGATCTCATCGAACACCAACAAGGGCACCTGGTGGGCAGCAGCTAGGACGCTCTCCAAGGCCAGCATAAAACGGGACATCTCCCCGCCTGAGGCCACCCGCGCCAGGGGGCGCAAGGGCTCGCCGGGGTTGGTGGCCACCAAGAACTCCACCCTGTCCACCCCCGCCTCGGTGAAGGCCAGGCGTCGCCCCTCACAGGGCAGCCCTGCAGGGTCCTCTTCCTGGGAGACCTCCACCTGGAAAAGGACGTGGCCCAGTCCTAAACCCTGCAGCTCACCAGCCACGGCCTCCCTCAGGCGTTGGGCTGCCTGCCTTCGGGCCTGCGATAACTCCAGGGCCAGCTCCCCCGCCCGCCTTTCGGCCTCTGCTAGGGCCTGTGACAGCCGTGCCCGCCTATCCTCGTCTCCCGCCAGCTCCTCCAGACGGGCCCGGGCCTCAGCAGCGTAGCATAGCACCTCCTCCACACTACCCCCATACTTGCGCTTCAGGCGCGAGATAAGGGATAGCCGCTCCTCCACCTCTTCAAGACGGTGCGGGTCGTGCTCCACCGAGGCGGCCAAGGACCGCAGGGAGCGCGCTACCTCCTCTAGCTCGGCCCCCAGCCGCTCCAGGGACTCCAGGACCTCCCGCAGGAGGGGGACCAGAGGGGCCACCGCCCTTAAATGGGCCTGAGCCCGCCCCACCATATCGAAGGCCGAATACCCCTCGGCAGCGTAGAGGGAGTGATAAGCCGACTGGCACGCCTCCTTGATGGCTTGAGCGTGGGCCAGTCGCTCCTTCTCCTCCCGCAGCTCCTCCTCCTCGCCAGGGCGGAGGGAGGCGGCCTCGATCTCCCGCACCTGGAACTCCAGGAGCGCTCGCTGCCCCTCTAGCACCCGCTGGTCTTGCTCTAGCGACGATAGCTCCTGACGCAACCGCCGCACCTGACCCACCATCTCCGCCACCTGGGCCCGCAAGGGCTGGAGGCCACCGAAGGCGTCCAGCAAGTCGCGGTGGCGGCGCCAGTCCAAGAGGGAGAAATGCTCAGCTTGGCCGTGGATGTCCACCAGCTCCCGCCCCACCTCTCGCAGAAGGGATACGGGCACGACACGGCCGTTGATGCGCGCCACCCCACGGCCGCCGCGATGTAGCTCCCGCACCACCACCAGCTCCTCCCCCTCGATCCCTGCCTCCGCCAGGGTGGGGTGCAGCCGTTGCAGGGCCTCCCGTGGCGGAACAAAGACCCCCTCCACCCGCGCCACCTCCGCCCCCATGCGAATAACCTCCTGGTCCAGCCGGGCGCCAGCCAGGGCGCCCAGGGCGTCCACCAAAAGGGATTTCCCAGCCCCCGTCTCCCCTGTGATGACGTTGAGGCCAGGAGAGGGCCGCAGGCATGCTTCCTCAACGATGACCCAGTTGTGGACAGATAGCTCCACCAGCACGGCGCCTTGCAATTTACCACCGGAAGGAGGGCCGTTCAATCTCACTCAAGTGCCCTGAGGGCCATGGCCAGCTCATGGGCGCATGCTCTGGCCCGCTGGACGAGGGCAGGCGGCAGGAGGCCCCTTCTTTCCTTGTCCGCTAACACCTCCTCGTCCTGGACCTCCACCCTGCCATCGGGAAAGCGAACTACATCCACCTCCAGATCCAGGTATCGGACAGTGCCCTGGTACAGCTCGGGCGGGGTGTTGACGTTATATATCTCGCCCAGGATGGTTCCGTCCTGCCGCATGTATATGCGGCGGCTGAACCAGCGCCCCTCCCATAGCTCCACCATCCCCGTGTCCCCCTCTTGCTTGGGCTGTCCTAGCCCATCGTAAGTGCCACCGCCACGGAAACGCCTTGCCAACACCAGAAGGCGGCCAGGCTCTAAGGTGCGCACGGTGCCCTTAAACTCAAAGCCCTCCTCTCCAGCCTTGACGTGATAAACCCGCACCGTCGCCCCCGGCCGGAAGAAGGGGAACACCAGCTCGCCTAACAGGGCCTGCCGCACCGCCTCCATCCCTCCAAGGGTAGCCTCCGCCTCCATCTGGTCGACGCGGCCGGGGTCCATGACCTTAAAGTAATGATGGCCGGGCACGGTGGGGACGACGCTGGCCCGTATCCGGTCCAGCTCTTCCTTGGCAGGGAGGGGGAACTCCAGGAGATAGCGGGCTCGCAGGGGGCCTAGGGCCCTGGCCAAAACACCCTCCCCCGTGCCCAGCTCGCTGGGCATGGCCAGGGCGAAGGGGACAGCCTCCCTAACGGCGGCCACCACCGCCTCCACCCCGTCCCGCCACCCCTCCACCACCACCCCCTGCCGGTCGCGACGGTCCCAGATGGCCACCTCCTCAGGCCCCGGCTGCTGGGGAAGGCCCAGCCGGGATGAGATGATAGGGGTAGGGTCCACAATGACGAACCCCCGCTGGGCCAGAACGGCAGTGATGGCAGTGGCGTATATCCCCCTCACCCGCACCCTAGGCCCGCTCATACCCTATGCCCTCGATGCATAGGTGACGTCCCCGAAGGTGAGCCTTGGCCCCTAGAAGCGTCTCCACCAGCCAGAGATGGGTCTCCACGTGGTCCGTCACCTGAGGCACCACCCACTCGCTCTCCCCCTCCGCCAGGGCAGCGAATATAATGAGCTGGTCTGCCAAGTGACGATCCACGGTGGCCCCGCTCTCCATGTCCTCAAGCATGGTCTCCGCCACCCGACGGCCGATGGCCTCCGAGGGTCTTCCCGGGGCACCAGCCATGTCCGCTCCCAAGATGCATCCTCCTTGGTCGTGGGCGAAGAGGGCCAAGGCTGCCCCTGGCTGGGGGGCGGAGGCATCATAGAGGATGCGGAAGGTGGCTTCCATCCCACGGCGGGCCAAGGCCTTCTGGCACTCCTGGGCCATCCGCTCGCTCACCCTTCTGTCCTGCAGGTGACTGGAAAGGGCCAGGCCCCAAAGACGCCAGGGGGGCCTCTGCTCGGGAAGGCGGAGGGGCCGTAGCCTTCCCCGTACCGGCTGCACCCGCATCTCGATGATGCCCCCGCCCCTGGGCACATAGCCGGGGCGCACCACCTCCAGCTCCGCCTGGATCCCCATGCGCGCCAGCAAAGGCAGGAGGGCGTGCTGGGTGTGGAAGGCGCTGGGCGCCATGTCCTGGAATAGGCCCCCCTGGATGCGGAAGGTAGTGGGGCCATCGGCGAAGGCGGCCAAGGGCAGGAGGGTGAGGGCCAGCATAGTGGTGGAGCCGGCGGTGCCTATATCCCACTGATAGCTGCCCCCCCGCAGGGCCCCGCTGGGCCAGAAGCGGAGCTCCCTGGCCCCTACCTGGGCCCCCTCCACCCTCCCCTCAGCCACCTGGGCGGCGGCCTGTACCGCCCGCAGGTGTTGAGGGCGCAGGCCGGGGGGCTGCCTTTTGGCCCGCACATTGAACATCTCCAACGGCTCACCCAGAAGGGCAGCTAGGGCCACAGAGGTGCGCACGATGGTACCACTGCCCGAACGTTGGGCTCCATCCACCCGCAGCATCCCTTACCCATGCTAGCAGACAGGAGCGCCTCACTAAGACGTCCTTGTCCCCCGTGCCCTTACCTGCTATACTCGCCCCTGGCCTGATGACGTCCCCAGCGGCCCTGGACTACGAGGTCATCATCGGCATGGAGGTGCATGCCCACCTCCTGACGGCGAGCAAGATGTTCTGCTCTTGCTCCGCCGATTACTTCGGCTCACCCCCCAATAGCCACGTCTGCCCCGTCTGCCTGGGCATGCCCGGCACCTTGCCCGTCATCAACCGGCGGGCGGTGGAGCTCACCATCATGGTGGGGTTGGCCCTTCACTGCCAGATAGCGGAGGTATCGCGCTTCGAGCGCAAGAACTACCCGTATCCCGACCTGATGAAGGGCTACCAGATCTCCCAGTATGACCAGCCCCTTTGCCGCAATGGCTGGCTGGAGATAGAGGTGGACGGCCAGACGAAAAGGGTGCGCATCAACCGCGTCCACCTGGAGGAGGACACCGCCCGCCTGGTGCACATGGTGGATGCCACGGGGGAGGCCTACTCCCTCATCGACGTCAACCGCTCTGGCGTACCCCTTATCGAGATCGTCTCTGAGCCCGACCTGCGCTCCCCCGAGGAGGCCCGTGCCTACCTGCTGAAGCTACGCCACATCTTGCGCTGGATCGGGGCCAGCCGCGCCGATATGGAGGCCGGGGATATGAGGTGTGAGGCCAACGTCTCCGTCCGTCCCCGCGGCGCCACACAGCTGGGGGCCAAGGTGGAGCTGAAGAACATCAACAGCTTCCGCCACGTCTACGACGCCATCCGCTACGAGGTGGATCGGCAGGTCCAGGCCCTGCAGGCAGGGGAGAGGATCGTCCAGGAGACCCGCGGCTGGCGGGAGGACCTGGGGCGCACCGTCCCCCAGCGCACCAAGGAGTACGCCCACGACTACCGCTATTTCCCAGAGCCCGACCTGCCGCCCCTGGTCGTCTCGCGCCAGTGGGTGGAGGAGATAAGGGCCCGCATGCCCGAGCTCCCCGATGCCCGCCGCCAACGGTTCCAGGCCCAATTCGGCCTTACGCCATACGATGCCCGCCTGCTCACGGAGTCCCGCGCCAAGGCCGACCTCTTCGAGATAGCCCTCGCCCGCTGGCCTGAGGGGGAACGGCCTGCCCATGCCAAGGCGGTGGCCAACTGGCTTAACTCCGAGCTAGCTGGCCTCCTTAACGCCCGTGGCCTCGATTGGGAGGCCTGCCCCCTACCTGCCGAACACTTGGGCCAGCTGGTGGAGATGGTGGAGACGGGCGTCATCAACACCCCCACGGCCAAGGCCGTGCTGGAGGAGGCCTTCGTTACGGGCAAGGACCCCAAAACCATCGTGGAAGAGAGGGGCCTGGCCCAGATAAGCGAGGCCCACCAGCTAGCCCACCTGGTGGAGGAGGTGCTGGCCCAGAACCCCAAGGCCGTGGCCGATTACCAGGCAGGCAAGGAGGGGGCCCTCCAGTTCCTGGTGGGCCAGGTAATGCGCCAGACCAAGGGCCGTGCCAACCCCCAGATGGTGCGCCACATCCTGCAGGAGAGGCTCTCCAGCCAGCGATAACCATGTGGGTGCTTAAGCGTTATCTTAGGGGAGAGATGGAGGTCATCAGGCGGTCCAGGTTCATCAAGTGGCTCTACCCCGGCATGCACATCAAGCGCTGGCTGCTGCTCCTCATGATAGGGGTGGCCATGGCTGGCCTGGGCATCGCCTATTTCCTGCGCGAGATATACGTCTCCTTCACCTTCCCCCCCATCTTTTACTACCTGACCCTCCAGTTCATACCTCAATGGGGCAGGGGCACCCTGTTCGTGGGTCTAGCGCTAGTGGCGGTAGTGGTGGCCGTGTGGCAGCTCAACCGGTCCATCCTTAGCGCCCTGCTCCCTCACCAGGTGAACGGCCACCGTCCCCTGGTGGACGTCATCTACAGCCACCGCTTCCTGCGGCGAGGGCCTAAGATAGTGGCCATCGGCGGGGGGACGGGCCTCTCGGTGCTCTTGAGGGGCCTTAAGTCCTACACGGCCAACATCACTGCCGTGGTGACGGTGGCCGATGACGGGGGCTCCTCAGGGCGGCTGCGGCAGGAGATGGGCGTGCTACCACCGGGGGACGTGCGCAACTGTATCGTGGCCCTGGCCGATGCCGAACCCCTCATGACCCAGCTCTTCCAGTACCGCTTCCCCGAGGGCTCAGCCCTGGCTGGCCACTCCTTCGGCAACCTGTTCATCGTGGCCATGATGGGCGTGGTGGGCAGCTTCGAAGAGGCCATACGCCAGACCAGCCGCGTCCTGGCCGTGCGCGGCGAGATCCTCCCCTCCACCTTGGAGAACGTCACCCTCTGCGCCCGCACCGATGGTGGCACCCTGGAGGGCGAATCCAGGATAGGGGGCGGCCACGGTCGCATCCTAGAGGTCTACCTATCGCCCCCTGACCCTCCCGCCTGTCCGGAGGCGGTGCGGGCCATCCTAGAGGCGGACATGATCGTCTTGGGCCCTGGCAGCCTTTACACCAGCATCATACCCAACCTCCTGGTGCGGGGGATCCGACAGGCCATCCTGGCATCCTCCGCCCTAAAGGTATACGTGTGTAACGTGGCCACCCAGCCTGGGGAGTCGGACGGCTGTGGGGTGGCCGAGCACGTGAAGGCCATTGAGGACCATGTGGGCCGTCCTTTCCTGGACGTAGTGGTGGTCAACTCCAACATCGCCCCCCTCAAGCCCGAGTGGCGGGCAGAGCCAGTGTGCATCACATCGCCTATTCCTCGCTCCCTACGGGTGGTGCAAGAGGACGTGGTGGACGAGAGGGACAGGCGCCGCCACGACCCCCAAAAGCTGGCCCGTGTCCTCATGGCCCTCTACTATGAGAGGGAGCAGAGAGCCCAGCCCCTGTCCCTAAACGAGGTGAGCCGGTGAGCCTCACCGATACCCTGAGGGTGGCCATGATCCTGGTGTCTATGGCCCTGCTGGGGGCCATCATCCTGCAGGTGCGGGGGGAGGGGCTGCGCGCCTATCAGGGGACAAGCCTCACCCGCACCCGACGGGGCCTGGAGAAGACCCTGTTCCAGCTCACGGTGGCCCTCGCTACCCTGTTCGTGGTTCTGGCCGCCCTCAACCTGGCCGTCGCTAGTTAGGCCATGGCCGCTGCCGCCGCCCCCCACCCTGCGAGGGGCCAGTGGCTCCTTCTGCTGCTTTTAGCCGCAGGGGTGGCCGCCTTCGTGGTCATCTGGTCGGAGGGCCTGGTGACGGGGGAAAGGCCTCAGCCCCTCACCTTCGTGGAAGGGGTGGTGGGCGCGCCACGGGCTGTCAATCCCCTTCTGGCCCCCCTCAACACCCCCGACCAGGACTTGTCTTCCCTGGTCTTCTCAGGCCTCACCCGTCTCTCCGCCCTGGGGGAACCCATCCCCGACCTGGCCCAGACGTGGCAGATAAGCGATGACGGTCGCACATACACCTTCTACTTGCGGCCTCAGGTGCGCTGGCACGATGGCCAACCCTTTACCGCCAGCGACGTCGTCTTCACCTACTCCCTGCTGGCCGATCCCCAGTTCCCTGGCGACCCCGCCCTTTCCGCCTTCTTCCGACAGGTTCAGTGCGAGGCCATCGACCCTCTCACCGTCCGCTGCCAGCTGCCGGAGCCCTTCGCCCCCTTCCCAGCCTACACCACGGTGGGCATCCTCCCCAGCCACCTGCTGCAGGGGGTCAGGGCTGCCGACCTCCCGGAGCTCTCCTTCAACCGTCACCCTATAGGCACTGGGCCCTACCGCCTCCTCTCCCTGGACGAGGAGCGGGCAGTGCTAGCCCGCCACCGTGACTATTACTTAGGCCTTCCCCGCATCGAGCAGCTGGAGGTGCGGTTCTTCCCCAGCGTGGAGGCGGCCCTGACAGCCCTCCTGCACGGGGAGGTACACGGTCTGCTGGTAGGCCAGAACGTGAGCCCCCGTCAGCTAGAGGCAGTGACCAAGACCCAGAGGTTTCGCCTCCTGGATGCACCCCGTACCCCTTACACTGCCCTGTTCTTCAACGTCAACAGCCCGTCCCTGGCCGACGCCCGCGTCCGCAGGGCCCTCTCCCTTCTCATCGATCGGGAGGCCATCGTGCGGGGCGTCCTAGGAGGGAGGGCGGTGGCCGGGTATACCCCCATCCCCCCGGGGACGTGGGCCCAGGACCCCGCGATTCAGCCTCGGGCCAAGGACCAGCAAGCCGCCTATGCGCTCCTAAGGGAGGCTGGCTGGGAGCGCGATAAAGAGGGGCCCTGGCGCAAGGACGGCCAGCCCCTGAGCCTGACGCTGCTCACAGACGCTGACTTGTTAAGGGAGGCCGTGGCTCGTGAGGTGGTCCGCCACCTCCAGAAGGAAGGCATCCTGGTGCAGGTGCAGGCCGTCACCACCGCCGAGCTCCTGAGCTCCCATCTCATGACCCGCCGCTACGACATGGCCATCTTCACCGTCGACCCCGGGCCCGACCCCGACCCCTACCCCATCTGGCATAGCAGTCAGATAAGCCCCAATGGACGCAACTTCAGCGGTTACTTCGGCCTGGAGGCCGACCGTATCCTGGAGGAAGGGCGCAAGACCCCAGACCGCGGGCGCCGTCGGGCCCTCTATTCCCGCTTCCAAGAGCTCTTCATAGAAGATGCCCCAGCGGCCGTCCTCTTCTACCCTCTCTATACCTACATCGTCCATCGCTCGGTGCAGGGGCCAGCCTTGGGCGTCCTATTCTATGCCAGTGATCGTTTCTCTCAGGTATGGGAGTGGGCCATGGAGGAGTCGACGAAGCAGCCCTTACGCTCCCTGGCCTCTCCATGAGCAGGGGAGCCATCATCACCCTCCTCACGGACTTCGGGCTGGTGGGCCCCTATGTGGGGGCCATGAAAGGGGCCATCCTATCGGTCAACCCACAGGCCCTGGTGGTGGACATCACCCACGAGGTGCATCCCCAGCAGGTGGAGGAGGGGGCCTTCATCCTGGCCCAGGCCTGGCCTTACTTCCCACAGGGCACCGTGCACGTGGCGGTGGTGGACCCAGGAGTGGGGACGGGACGCCGTGCCCTGGCCTTGGCCACCCCACACGCTGTATTCGTGGGCCCGGACAACGGCCTCCTATCGTCCGCCCTGCCTGAAGAGTGGCGGCCAGCAGCGCCAGGGCCAGTGCCCCTGCCCCCAGGGGTGAAGGCGGTGGCCCTGGAGAACCCGCATTATCACCGTCATCCCGTAAGCCCCACCTTCCACGGGCGGGACATATTTGGGCCAGCGGCAGCCCATATCTCCCGGGGCGTACCTTTGGAGGAGTTGGGGCCACCGGTCCATGAGGTGATGGCCCTTCCTCCCTTCCGGGCCCATCGCCAGCCCGATGGCACCTTGGAGGGCCGCATCCTCCACATCGACCGCTTCGGCAACCTGGTGACCACCGTCCGCCAGGAGGACCTCCCCTGGCCAAAGGTGAAGGTTCAACTGGGTCCGCACCAGGTGCTAGGGCTGGTACGCACCTACGCCCAGGCCCAAGGCCCCTGCGCCCTTATTGGGTCCAGCGGCTTCCTGGAGATCGCTGTGCCTGGCGGTTCGGCGGCGCAGGTGCTGGGGGCCCATCTGGGGCAGACCGTGCGTGTGGAGCCAGCATAGCACCCCAAAGGTGGGCTTGCTAAGATGACTCTGGTCATGGGCCTGGTGTTCATGGGCACGCCCCAGTTCGCCCTCCCCAGCCTGCGGGCACTGGTGGAGGCGGGCTATGAGATTCTGGCCGTCTACACCCGCCCCGACCGCCCCGCGGGACGGGGCCTACGCCCTCAGCCACCGCCGGTGAAGGTCCTGGCCCAGGAGTTGGGCTTGCCGGTGCGCCAGCCTCAGAGCCTGCGCCGCCCGGAGGCGGTGGAGGAGCTGCGCCAGCTGAGACCTGAGGTCATCGTCGTGTGTGCCTATGGCGAGATCCTCCGTCGTGCCGTCCTAGAGATCCCCCCGCGCGGCATCGTCAATGTGCACCCCTCCCTTTTGCCCCGTCACCGTGGGCCTTCCCCCATCCAAGCAGCCATCCTCTGCGGCGACCAGGAGACAGGGGTCACCATCATGCTCATGGACGAAGGGATGGACACCGGCCCCATCCTGGCTCAGGCGACCCTACCCATAGAGCCCTTGGACACCTCGGGCACCCTATCGGAGAAGCTCTCCCATCTGGCTGCCCGCCTGCTGGTGGAGACCCTACCCCGCTGGCTCAAGGGGGAGATATCCCCCACCCCCCAGGACCATTCTCGCGCCACCGTCACTCGCCTGCTGCAGAAGAAAGACGGGCTGCTGGACTGGCGGCTGCCGGCTCACCAGCTGTGGCGGGCGGTTCGCGCCTATAACCCATGGCCAGGGGCCTACAGCTACGCCGCAGGCGAGCTCATCTTCATCTGGCGGGCCTGGCCCCTTGCCATCGATAGCGGACACCCTCCTGGCACAGTAGTACCCCTGGCACGAGAGGAGGCCGCCGCCGTGCCCCAGGAGGCAGGCCAGGCCGCCTTCGGTGTGCAGACAGGACGGGGGATCTTGGCGGTCATAGAGGCGCAGCGGGCAGGCAGAAAAAGCCTCCCCTCCCATGAGTTCCTGCGGGGGATGCCCCAACTCCTGGGGCAACGATTGGGGCCGCCGGCAAGGTGAGGGGGCCTTAGCCCCCCTCCTCCTCTTCCTCTTCCCTGGCCGGGCGGATCACCTCCACCTCAGCGGGGGCCGCCTCCTCCTCCTCAGCTGCCTCTTCCTCCAACACCACCTGGGCCACCACCAGGTGCGCATCGCTCAGGATGGCGACCCCTTCGGGCGTCTTCAGATCGCCCACATGGATGGCCTGCCCCGGCTCCCGCAGGGCTGTGACATCCACCTCGATGAAGGGCGGGATGGCCGTGGGCAGCCCCTCCACTACCACCGTCTCCAACGGCTGCAGTAGGGTGGCCCCAAGCTCCTTGACCGCTGGAGCCTCCCCCACCAGATGTAAAGGCACCTCCAGGCGCACCTTCTCCGTCAGGGAGACTTGATGGAATTCCACATGTAGCAGCTCATCGGTGATGGGGTCGCGTTGGACCTCCTTAAGGAAGCAGGGGCGTGGCTCTTCACCGTCCAGGACCACATATATCATCTCATGACCACCAGCACGCCGAAGGAGGCGCAATAGTTCCTGGGTGGACACCTCGATGGCCACGGAGGCGATGCCCCGGCCGTAGATGTTGGCCGGGGTGATGCCATGCCGCCGCAACCTCTTGACGGCCTTCCCCAGCAGCTGGCGGCGGCGGGCGCGTAACTCCAACCTTGGCCGTTCCTCTGCCATGCCTTCCCCTTCCTTCAGCAAGGATAAAGAGGAACATGGGGCCCAGTCAACGAGCCTCCTTTGGCCTAAAATGGGTATGGGCCCATGGGTTTGGAAGGGGCGGGCAAGTGGCTCATGTTGATGGGGCTAGCCCTGGCCGCCGTGGGGGGCCTCATCTGGCTGGGGAGCAAGGTGCCCTTCCTGGGGCGCCTGCCGGGGGATATCCTCATCCATAAGGGCAACTTCACCTTTTACTTTCCCCTCATCACCAGCCTGGTGGTGAGCCTGCTCCTGACCATCCTGGTGAACCTGGTGCTGCGTATCCTCCGTTGAGGCGCCTTGACGCCTTCCCCCCTATATGCTTATATGGGCAACGCCTAGAACTGCACCGAGGAGGAGAGCATGCTGGCGTGCGTCAAGACGGACATAGGCAAGGTGGAGACAGTGGACGTTCCCAAGCCTAAGGCGGGGCCAGGAGAGATCGTCGTTCGCACTACCATGACCACCATCTGCGGCACCGACATGCATTTCTTGGACGAGTTCCCCAACGACGTTTTGGGTGGCCTCTTCCCTGGCGTCCTCCTGCCCCAAGGTCTGCCCATGGGCCACGAGGGCGTGGGCATAGTGGAGGAGGTGGGGCCTGGGGTGACCCGCTTCCGGGAGGGGGACCGCGTGGTGGCCTCCTGTCTTGTGGGGTGTGGCCGTTGCCTGGAATGCCTGCGTGGGGAGACCAATATCTGCACTGGCGGCGGGCGCGTCCTTTTCGGCTGCCAGGCCGAGTATTTCGTGGTGCCCAACGCTGACGTCAACGCCACCAAGGTGCCCGAGGGAGTGGCCGATGAGATGGCCCTCCTGGCCAGCGACATCATGTCCACGGGATTTGGGGCCATCGAGAGAGCAGGCATAAGGGCTGGGGACTCGGTGGCCATCTTCGCCCAGGGGCCTGTGGGCCTGTGCGCCACCGCCGCCGCCCGCGCCTTGGGGGCAGGCCTCATCATCACCGTGGAGTCCATACCCGAGCGGATAGAGATGTCCAAGCGCCTTGGCGCCAACGTGGTCATCAACCCCAAGGAAAAGAACCCCGTCCAGGAGATCCTGTCCCTGACGGATAACCGGGGGGTGGACATCGCCGTGGAGGCGGTGGGCACCCAGGCCACCTTCGAGGCAGCTACCCAAGTGGTGCGGCGTGGGGGCACCGTCTCGAGCATCGGTGTCTACGGGCTCCTGCCCCAGGTGTCCATGCCCACCTTCACCCCCACCCAGTCCTTCCTCCACCGCCGCATCGTCACCACCCTCTGCCCTTCGGGCTGGGAGCGCCTGGACCATCTGCTGTCCCTGGCCCGCTGGGGGCGATTGGACCTCTCCGTCCTCTTCACCCATCGTATGGGGCTGCAGGACATACCACGGGCCTACGAGATGTTCCGCAACAAGGAGGAGGGGGTCCTCAAGATCGCCATCACCCCTTGAGCCATGGAAGGGCTGGCACGCCTGCAGCGCATCGTGGCCGACATGGGATCGGTGCTGGTGGCCTTCTCCGGGGGCGTGGACAGCACCCTGGTGGCCGCTGTAGCCCACCAAGTGCTAGGGGAGCGGGCCCTGGCCGTAACCGCCGTCTCCCCCTCCGTGCCGGCCCGGGAGGTGGCCGAGGCGATGTCCTTAGCGCGTACCCTGGGCCTTCGCCACGAGGTCATCCATACGCGGGAGATGGAGCGGCCACAGTACGTGGCCAACTCCCCTATGCGTTGCTTTTATTGCAAGGACGAGCTGTACTCCACCCTGGTGGCCATGGCCCGCCAGCGGGGGCTGGCCTGGGTGGCCGATGGCACCAACGCCGACGACGTGTCCGACTTCCGCCCTGGCCTGGAGGCCGCCCGCCACCACGGGGTGCGCAGCCCCCTCTTAGAGGCCGGCCTGAGCAAGGCTGATGTCCGCCACTTGTCCCGCGCCCTGGGCCTGCCCAATTGGGATAAGCCCCCCTCCCCTTGCCTGGCCTCCCGTATCCCTTACGGCACCCCTGTCACCTTAGAGACCCTGCGCCAGATCGAGGAGGGGGAGGATTTCCTGCGGTCCCTGGGCGTGGAGATCATAAGGCTACGCCATCACGGCACCATCGCCCGCATCGAGACAGACCCCCAGGGGATGGCGGTCATCATGGCCCACCGCCAGGAGGTGGTGGAGAGGTTACAGGCCTTGGGTTTTCGTTACGTCACCTTAGACTTGGCGGGCTACCGCCAGGGGAGCTTTAATCCGCCTCCGGTGTGAAGGGCACCAATGTACCGTCCCTGCGCACCGCTGGCTGACACTTCCCCATCCTCAGTTCCCGCAGCAGGTCCTTTACCGTGAAGATGGGGGCCTGGAAGATGGTAGCAAACCGCCCCACTTCGGTGAAGGAATGGGCGTCGCTGGATGCCACCATGGGCTTGCCCAGGTAACGGGCCACCCTGTAGGCCATCATGTTCTCCCACTCCACACATCCCCCGTTCAATACCTCGATGGCATCCGCAAGGTGAAAGACGGGGTGCTGTGCCAGCTGCTCCACCGTCATACGTCCGGCATCTCTGATATTGCCGAAGAGGAGGCTGGAGGGCCCAGGGAAATAGCGAAAGGGATGGGCGATGATAAGGAGGGCCCCATATTGGTCAGCCACCTTGCGCAGATCCTCCGCCCGCCATATGCCCTGTACCTCCTGCGGCAGCCCCAGGGATATGATGTGGCCCATATCCGTCTCCCATTCTCGGGCCGCCAAGAGGAAGAGGCCCGTCTCCTCCTGGAAGCGCCGGGCCTCCTCGTGGGGCCAGGGGCGCAAGTGCTCGGTGGTGGCCACCCCTGTCAGCCCCACCCGCCGCATGGCGTCCTCCAGCCGCTCAGGCCTGAGGGATGAGTCCCAAGAGCCCAGGGTAGTATGGACGTGCAGGTCTAGGATGCTGCCCATCTTCTGCTCCTCATGGTTCGGCTGAGCTTTACCTTAGCATAAAGGGTCCCATCAGGGGAGGGTAAAATGGGCATGGCCATGTCCGCCATCCTAGGTGTGGATGTGGGGGGCACCTTCACCGACCTTTTCCTTTGGGCAGACGGTCGCCTCCTGATATACAAGCTGCCTTCCACTCCCCACGACCCAGCGGTGGGGGTCCTGGAAGGCATACGCCAGATGGGGGAGAGGCCCCAGCAGGTGGTGCATGGCTCCACAGTGGCCACCAATGCCCTCATCGAGCGTAAGGGGGCGCGCACAGCCCTCATCACCACTCGGGGGTTCGCCGATCTTCTGGTCATCGGCCGCCAGACCAGGCCCAAGCTCTATGAGCTGGAGCCCCAGCGCCCCCCGCCCTTGGTGCCCCCGGAGCTGCGGCTGGAGGTGCAGGAGCGGGTGGGGCCGGAGGGGGAGGTGCTGATGCCCCTGGACCGAGAAGAGGCGGAGGCAGTGGTGCGGCGGGCCCGGGCCTTGGGCGCCCAGTCCCTGGCCATCTGCTTCCTCTTCTCCTTCCTGAACCCGGAGCACGAGAGGGCCGTGGCCGAGATGGCCCGTGGCCTGGGCCTGCCCACCTCCCCCTCCTGCGAGGTTCTGCCTGAGCACCGCGAGTTCGAGCGCATGTCCACCACCGTGGTCAACGCCTACCTCGCGCCAGTGGTCTCCAAATACCTTCGCTCCCTGGCCCAGGGCCTACGGGAGCTGCAGGTGGGTAGCTTGGTGGTCATGTCCTCGGCGGGAGGGGTCATGGGGGCGGAGGAGGCCGGCCGCCTGGCCGTGCGCATGGTGGCCTCCGGCCCCGCTGCCGGGGTGGTGGGGGCCCTCTGGACAGCCAAAAACGCGGGCCTGCAGGAGATCATCACCTTGGACATGGGAGGGACGTCCACCGACGTCGCCCTCTGCCCTGGCCACGTGCCCTATCGGGAGGAGCTCCTGGTGGAGGGGATGCCTATAAGGGGGAGCACGGTAGACGTGGTCTCCGTAGGGGCGGGAGGAGGCTCCCTGGCCCGCCTGGATGAAGGCGGCGCCCTCCGGGTGGGTCCCCAGAGCGCCGGCGCCGACCCCGGGCCCGCCTGCTATGGCCGCTCCCTCCTGCCTACCATCACCGATGCCCACATGGTGCTGGGCCACATCTCCCCAGACCACTTCCTGGGAGGGCGCATGGTCGTGTACCCCCGACGATCTCGCCAAGCCCTCTCCTCCCTGGCCCGCGCCTTCGGTGGGCGTATAGAGAGGGCGGCGGCAGCCGTCCTGCAAGTGGCCGAGGCCAACATGGAGAGGGCCCTGCGCATCGTATCGGTGGAGAGGGGGCATGACCCCCGCCACTTCGCCCTGGTGGCCTTCGGGGGCGCCGGCCCCTTGCACGCCTGCGCCTTGGCCCAGGCCCTGGGCATGCGCCGCGTCCTGGTTCCCCGCCACCCAGGCGTCCTTTCGGCGTTGGGGATGGTAGCCGCCGGCCCCATTAAGGAGGTGATGGCTCCCATCCCCCTCCTCATCCCCCCCGATGCTGCTTCCTACGAGGACATCCGCCAGGCCCTGGTCAGTCGCTTCCAGGCGCTGGCCGCGGAGGGGCGACGTGCCCTCCTGGCCCAAGGGTTTGGGCTGACGGGGCTCTCCCAAGAGATGGTCCTGGACATGCGCTACCAGGGCCAGTCTTACGAGGTCCAGGTCCCCGTGGACGACCTTCACCCTTCCCACTTCCTCCCCCGCTTCCACTCCTTGCACCGCCGCCTCTATGCCCACAGCGACCCGTCGCGTCCGGTGGAGGTGGTCAACGCACGCCTCCGCCTCTCCCTCCCTGGTCCTAGCCTCTCCCTGCCCACCATACCCGCCGGCGACGAGGACCCTTCTCAGGCTTTCTCCCATTGGAGCACCCTGTGGTGGGGGCGCCTCTTGCGGGCCCCCGTCTACCTGCGGGAGAAGCTACAGGCCTACGACCGCCTTCAGGGGCCTGCCCTGGTGGTGCAGATGGACGCCACCACCCTCATACCGCCAGGGTGGGAGGGCACCGTAGACCAGCAGGGCCACCTCCACCTACAATGGGCCTCGACATGAGGTGGTGGCCCTTGGCCCTGGCCCTGCTCCTTGCCCTCGTCATGGGCTGCCGCGGCCGCAGCGCCCTCAACCCCCAAGAGATGGCAATGGACTCCCTGGCTAACATGATGCGTCTCCGCTCCTACCGCCTAGAGATGGAGATGGATGGCAACTTCATTGGGGCCATGGAGTTCCAGGCCCCCGGCCGTTATCGCTTCGTGACCCCCGCCTCGGGCCCAGAAGGCGGTGTGGTGGAGACCATATGGACGGTGGAATACATGTACTTCCGCCGCTGCCGGGCCGAGAGGGATGGCTGTGAGGAGTGGCAGAAGCAGCCCCCTACCCCCATCCCCCTAGGTGCCCCTGGCTCCGTATCTGTCTATGTGCCCGGTTGGCCTCTCACCTTGTTGGAGCTGGCCCAAGACCTGCGAGTCACCGGGCGCCAGGTGATAGGTAAGCAGCAGGTGGTGCAGCTCCAGGGCCACCTGAACCACGTGCGGGCCTTCCTAGAGAACGTGCGCCGGCTCTATACCAAGCTGGGCCATGAGAACATGGGCCAGCGTTGCACCCAGGGCCCAGGTGGGCAGAGGGAGTGCCAGCCCATCACCTTCCAGGACCTCCTGGACCAACAGAAGCAGGCCATAGACCACTACGAGGCCCATCCAGCTACCATCAGGGCCTGGCTAGGGCAGGACGACGGCCTCCTCCACCAGTTGGAGCTGGAGATCCCCCCTGGCCCCAGCGGGGAACGTCAAGTGACCATCAAGACCCGTTACGTGCGCTTTCAGGGGGTGGAGATAAACATACCGCCGGTGTTCTTCGCCCCGCCTGCCTCCCCCGCCCCTAGCCGCTGAACCGCACCCCCTGGGCCGTGGTAATGGTGCCCCGATAGAGGAAATGGATCTGGCGCAGGGCGGACTCCATGTCGAACTCGGTGAGGGCGGAGATGCCGTCCATGGGGACCACCACCTTAAGCCAACGTAGGGCGGCGCTGCCCGCCGTGTGCAGGACGCAGATGTTGGCCACCGTCCCTGCCACCACCAACGTATCGATGCCCCTCACCCGCAGGTCATGGTCTAGGGTCGTCCCGTAGAAGCCATCGTATCGCCGTTTCTCATATACCATCTCCCCCGGCAGGGGTGCCAACTCCTCCACCACCTCCCATCCCCATGTCCCCCGTAGGCAGTGCTCGCCCCAGATGGGGAACTCGGGGTCACCTGGCAGGTGGGAATCCTTGGTATAGGCCACCATGGCCCCTGCTGCCCGGGCCCGCTCCAATAGGCCTCTGATGACCGGCACGGTGGCAGCGGCCGTGGGCACCACCAGCTTCCCCCCTTCTTTTACGAAATCGTTCTGCATGTCCACGATGAGCAGGGCAGTGGTGCTGGGCGATAGGTCCACCTGGGGCACCACCTGATACTCGGGCACCGTTACTGTCCTCTCCGCCATGGTCTCCCCTCCTGGATCCCCATTTTGGCACAAGGCCCCCTCCCCCTGCAGCAACCTCCCGCTACGATAGTAAGGTGAGGGCCAGACCCAGCGCCGCCCAGATGTCAGTGGCCAACGCCCTCCTGGCGGCGGTGGCCGAGGAGATGGGGGCCGTGTTGGGGCGAACGGCCCTCTCCCCTAACATCAAGGAGCGGCGCGATTACTCCTGCGCCGTCTTCGACCCCCAGGGAAGGCTGGTGGCCCAGGCTGCCCACATCCCCGTACACCTGGGGGCCATGCCTGAGGCGGTCCGGGCAGTCCTGCCCTTGGCCCCGTTCCGCCCTGGCGACCTCATCGCCCTCAACGACCCTTACCTGGGCGGCACCCACCTGCCAGATATCACCTTGGTCTCCCCCGTGTTTCACCGTCGGAGCCTCATCGGCTTCGTGGCCTCTCGCGCCCACCACGCCGACGTAGGGGGCATGGCCCCAGGCTCCATGCCCCTGGCCAGGGATATATGGCAGGAGGGGATCATCATCCCGCCGCTGCGGCTGGCCGCCGCTGGCCGCCTGCAGAAGGACGTGCTGGCCCTGCTTCTGCGCAACGTCCGCACCCCCGAGGAACGCAGGGGAGACCTGGAGGCGCAAATGGCCGCCCAGCGCATAGGGGAGGAGCGATTGCAAGAGCTGGCTCGCCGCCTAGGGCGAAACCGTCTCCTCCACCTCATGACCGCCCTACAGGAGTACGCCGAGCGGATGACCCGCGCTGCCATCGCCCGCATCCCCGATGGCCGCTACTCCTTCCAGGACTACATGGATGACGATGGCCTAAGCGATGAACACTTGGTCATCCAGGCCACCGTGACGGTGACGGGCGACGTTATGCACGTGGACTTCACAGGCACCGCCCCCCAGCGCCCCTCTTCCATCAACGCCGTAGCGGCCGTCACCCGCTCCGCCATCTACTACGTGGTCCGTTGCCTTTTGGAGGAGGGGGTTCCAGCCAACGAAGGTTGTTTCCGCCCCATCACCATCACCCTGCCGGAAGGGACGCTGGTCAACGCCCGTCCGCCGGCGGCCGTCTCTGCGGGCAACGTGGAGACCTCCCAGCGCATCGTGGACGTGGTCTTGGGCGCCCTGGCCCAAGCCCTGCCCCATCTCATCCCTGCCGCCAGCCAGGGCACCATGAACAACATAGCCATGGGAGGATGGGACCACCGCCGGGGCCGTCCCTTCGCCTATTATGAGACCATCGGGGGTGGAGCAGGGGCCGGGCCCCGTGGGCCGGGCCTGGACGCCGTCCACACTCACATGACCAACACCATGAACACCCCCATCGAGGCCCTGGAGATGGCCTACCCTCTGCGCATCTGCGAGTACCGTGTGCGCAGGGGCTCCGGCGGCCCGGGCCGACACCGCGGCGGCGATGGCATCGTCCGCACCTACCAGTTCCTCTGCCCCACCACTGTCACCATCATCAGCGAGAGGCGCCGCCTGGCCCCCTGGGGCCTGCAGGGTGGCAGCCCAGGCCAGCCAGGCCGTAACACCCTCATCCGCAACCATGGGGAGGTGGTACCCCTGCCCTCCAAGTGCCAGATAGATGCCTTGCCGGGCGACCGCCTGGTCATCGAGACCCCCGGCGGTGGGGGCTGGGGGTCGCTTTGACGCCCCTCCATCCCTTCCCTAAAATCCAAGGACGAGATGGGGAAGCGGGCGCCCAAGGGGCCGCCGCCTGGCCCAGAAGCCGTCAAGGACCCCCAGGCCTTGGCCGCTGCCATCCGCCAGTTCAACTCCTGGCGCTTCTGGGAGTGCCACGAAACCCTAGAGGAGCTGTGGCGGGCTGAGGAGACCCCTCTGGCCCACTTCTACCACGGCCTCATCAAGGCGGCTGCCGGCCTACATCACCTGGTGCGAGGCAACCACCGGGGGGCCACCATCCTCCTTCGGGGAGCCGTAGACCTCCTCTCGTCCTTTCCACCGCGCTATATGGGGCTGGACGTAGAAGGGCTCATCACGGGGCTGGAGGGGTGTTTAGCTGCCCTGGAGGGCGCCACAGGCCCCCTGGACCTGCGAGTCATCCCCGTCATACGTCAGGTGGAGGAGGCCGAGGCCTCACCATGGGGCCCGTCCTGAAGGTGAAGCGCCTACGCCCCGGTGCCCGCCTGCCCGTCAAGGCCACGGAAGGGGCCAGCGGTCTGGACCTCTTCGCTTGTCTGGAGCAGGGGGAGCTGATGGTGGGGCCTAGGCCCCTCCTGGTGCCCACGGGCATCGCCATTGAGCTGCCCCCTGGCTATGAGGCCCAGGTGCGCCCTCGCTCTGGCATCTCCCTTCAGGGGGTGATGGTGGCCCTAGGGACCATCGATGCCGACTACCGAGGGGAGCTGCTGGTGACCATGTACACCCTGCCTGGGCTCCCGCCCTACGTGGTCCGCCACGGCGACCGCATCGCCCAGCTGGTGGTGAGCCGCCTGGAGCCCTTGCCGGTGGTGGAGGTGGAGGATCTCTCCCCCACCCCTCGGGGCACCAGGGGCCACGGCTCCACCGGCCGCTGACAAGAACGAGGTGCTGATATAAAAAATCAGGCCGAGAGCCAACCCCTTGGCCCTCAGCCCGCTCTATCGCTTTATCAGCCCCCGCCGCCCGGTGGCGGAGGGGACCCCCTCAGATAGAGGGCGGCCACACCCCATTACCACCAGTGGAGGTCAAACCGGTCCAGGTTCATGACCTTGTTCCAGGCGGCCACAAAGTCGCGCACAAACTTCTCCTGGTTGTCGTCCTGAGCGTAGAACTCCACCTGGGCGCGCAGCTGGTAATTGGATCCGAACACCAGGTCGACACGCGTCGCAGTCCACTTGAGCCTGCCGGTAGCCCTATCGTACCCCTCGTAGATTTGGGGGTTGGCGGTGGGCCGCCACTCAATGCCCATATCCAGCAGGTTGACAAAGAAATCGTTAGTGAGGACGCCAGGCCGCTCCGTCAGCACGCCATGAGAGGTGCCACCATAGTTGGCCCCAAGGACCCTCAAGCCACCGATGAGGACCACCAGCTCGGGCACCGTGAGGGTCAGGAGTTGGGCCTTGTCCAGCAGCACCCTCTCGGTGGGGATGTCCTCATAACCCGCCTTGACGTAGTTGCGAAAGCCATCGGCTACTGGCTCCAGGTGGTTGTAGAACTCCACCTCCGTCTGCTCCTGGCTGGCGTCGGTGCGGCCGGGGTAGAAGGGCACCTCGACCTGAAAGCCTGCTCGCCGCGCCGCCTCCTCAATGGCAGCCACCCCGCCAAGGACGATAAGGTCGGCCAGGGAGACTCGCTTGTTCCCCACCTGCGCCGCATTGAAGCGGGCCTGGATATCCTCGAGGGTTCGCAGCACCCTAGCCAGCTGCGCCGGTTCGTTCACCTCCCAGTCCTTCTGTGGGACAAGGCGGATGCGCGCCCCATTGGCACCACCCCGCCTGTCGGACGCGCGGAAGGTGGAGGCCGCCGACCACGCCGTATAGACCAGCTCACGGATAGTGAGCCCCGAGTCCAGTATCTGGCGCTTCAGGTAGGCGATATCGTCCTCGTCGACGAGCTCATGGTCCACCGGGGGCAGCGGGTCCTGCCAAACGAAGTCCTCCTTGGGGACCTCAGGCCCTAGGTACCGCGACTTAGGCCCCATATCCCTATGGGTTAGCTTGAACCAGGCCTTGGCAAAGCTGTCAGCGAAGAGCTGGGGGTCGTCGCGAAAGCGCAGGGCTATCTGCCTATAGATGGGGTCTTCCCTGAGGGCCAAGTCGGTGGTGAGCATGACGGGAGGGTGCACCTTGTCAGGGTCGTAGGGGTCAGGCACCATGTCCTGGGGCTCCGGATTCACCGCCACCCATTGCCAGGCCCCACCGGGGCTCTTCTCCAGCCGGTACTCATACTTGAACAGCAGCTCCAGGAACTTGTTGTCCCACCTGGTGGGGGCGGGGGTCCAGATCCCTTCCAAGCCGCTAGTGATGGTGTCGGGCCCCTTGCCGGTGCCGAAGCTGCTCTTCCAGCCAAGCCCTTGCTGCTCCAGAGGGGCAGCATCGGGCTCGGGCCCTAGATACTGCTTAGGGTTGGCTGCCCCATGGGTCTTGCCGAAGGTGTGACCACCGGCGATGAGGGCCACAGTATCCTCATCGTTCATCCCCATGCGAGTGAAGATCTCGCGGATCTCTTGGGCCGCTCCCAGGGGGTCAGGGTTGCCACCGGGGCCCTCCGGGTTGACGTAGATGAGGCCCATCTGGGTGGCAGCCAGGGGCCGCTGCAATTCCCTCTGGCCGTCCCCAGCGTCATGGCGCTGGTCGCCGAGCCACTCTATCTCAGGCCCCCAGTCCACGTCTTCCGGCGCCTCCCAGATATCCACCCGTCCGGCCCCAAACCCGTAGGTCTTGAACCCCATGGACTCCAAGGCCACATTGCCCGCCAGGATGATGAGGTCGGCCCACGAGATCTTGTTGCCGTACTTCTTCTTGATGGGCCAAAGAAGCCGTATGGCCTTGTCCAAGTTGATGTTGTCCGGCCAGCTGCGGCGCGGTGGGAAGCGAATACTACCGTCCAGACCACCACCCCGTCCGTCGAACACCCGATAGGAGCCAGCGCTGTGCCAGGCCAAACGGATGAATAGGGGGCCATAGTGACCATAGTCCGCCGGCCACCATTCCTGCGATTGGGTCATGAGCCGGCGCAGGTCCTCTTTCAAGGCGTAATAGTCTAGCTGGGCGAAGGCCTTGGCGTAGTTGTAGTCCGGATCGGTAGGAACAAGGGTGGGAGGGTTCTGGTACAGGATACGGAGGTTCAGCTCCTCCGGCCACCAGACCCGCAGCATGTTGCCGCCAAGGGTGGTGTGAGGGTAGCTGTACTTGGCGCCCCGGCGTTCTCTCTCCACGCTCATCCCTGCCTCCTCAATTCGCCGATGTCCAAATTGAGTTATATGCAATGACGGATTCCTTGTCAACCACCTATAACTAGGGGCCCGCTGGAGGAAGAGGCATCTCTGGGGGACCCACGTCGTGGGGCTGGCCCCTAGGGGCCAGCCCCAGCGTCGCCCGCTCACGTAAGGCCTTTAGGACTCCTCGCGTCCTGATAGAATCACAGCGTACGTGAGGCCTGCCAGGGCGCCCCCCAAAAGCCCCAACCAGTACATGGCGAAGTGGGTCCAGTGGCTGGCCACCGCCGCCGGGCCCATCACCCGGGCCACGTTGAGGGCCGCCCCTGTGAGGGGGAAGGCGAAGGCCATAGCGGCCAGCACCACCAGCCCCACCGCCAGGCCGCCCATGGCCCTCTGCCCACGGGGGTCCACCAGCGTCCCTAGGAACACCAGCACCAGCACGAAGGTGAGGGCCGCCTCAAGGAATCCGCCCGTGAAGAGGGCCGACCAGCTGCCGGTGTAAGCATCGCCGAAGGCCAAGGTGGCCCGTCGCGCCGCCTCCGGCACCACGTCCCGATATGCGAAGTCCAGGGCCAGGGCCCCTAGGATGCCTCCCGCCAGCTGCCCCCCGACATAAAGGAGGGCCTCTAGAGGGGGAATCCTTCCTGCCGCCATCACGCCTATAGTCACCGCCGGGTTCAGGTGGCCACCCGACACCGGGTGCAGGGCCGCCACCAGCACCCCATAGGCCACCGCTGTGCCCAGGGCCAGGGTCAGCAGCCCCGCCGATCCCTTGCCCACATCCCCTGCATGTATGAGAAGGGAGCCGGCCAGGAACACAAAGGCCAAAGTGCCTACCATCTCACCCAGGGTGGGGCGAAGGGCATTTATGAGCTCGCCCACGCTGGTAGGAACCCAGGCCCAGCTCACCTCCCGACCAGCCCATCTCACCCTCATGGGCGGGAATAGCAGCGCCATCTCTCATCACCTCCCGTCCTCCTGCCCCATTTCCCAGCCATAGCGGGCGACGCGCACACATATTAGCACTTCTATCACACACTTTGTCAATACCGTGCATATACCCCGTCAATTGCTGGAGGGAACGTGGGGAGGTCAGCTACTGACGCAAGAGGTAGCGGCTGCGCACCCAGGCGCTAGCCACATCCATGGCCAAGGTGAGGCCCAAGATAAGCAGCAGCAGCGTGGCCAGCTTCTGATAGTCCAGCACTTGCAGGTACAGGCTGATATAGAACCCGATTCCCCCCGCCCCCGCAAACCCCAAGATGGACGACGCCCGCACGTTGTACTCCAGCATGAAAAGGAGCTGGCTCAGAGCGGCGTTGGCGCTCTCGGGCCAGACGGCGAACCTCGCCAAATGTATCCTCCCCGCCCCCACACCACGCACCGCTTCCAATACCTCAGGGTCCACCCCCTCGAACAACTCGGAATATATCTTCCCCAGGTAACCCAAGCTGTATAGGGCCAGACCCAAGGTGCCCGCCAACGGCCCCAGCCCCACCATGATGACGAACAACACTGCCCACAACAGCGATGGAATGGTACGGGCCACCGCCACCACCAGCCGCGCCACCGCCACCAGCGGCAGAGGGGATACGGTGCGGGCGCCCATCATACCCAAAGGCAGCGATAGCACAAACCCCAGGGCCGTCCCCGCGAAGGCCATCACCACCGTCTCCCACAGGGCCCGTCCCGCCAGGGGCAGGACGCCGACGTCCGGCGGCACCATATCCCTAGCGAACACCGCCAGATTGGAAAGCCCACGCAACAGCCGCTGTCCTTCAAAGAGGCCCACCTCCCGCATAGCCAGGACGGCCAGCAGGGCCAAGAGCCCCCATACCAGGGGCTCCCTCTTGCCGGCAAATACCGCGCTCCCCCTCAAGACATCGCCTCCCGCAGCAGGGACCATGTCACATCGTTGCCCCGCCCCTCGAACAATGGGCGGCCCCGCCTCATCACCAGCACCCGGTCACAGTACTCCTGCACCAGGGCCACCTCGTGCATGTTCATGACGAAGGTGATGTCGCGTCGGGAGGCTAGCTCCCGCACATGGCCCAGGACCTCCGCCGCCAGGGGCAAGTCCAGGTCGGAGACGAACTCGTCGGCGAACACCACCACAGGGTCCTGCATCAGAGCGCGAGCGATGGCCACCCGCTGCCTCTCGCCGCCGCTCAGGTGGAAGGCCTGCTCCCGCTCCTTCTGTCCGATACCCAGCTCGGCCAGCAGAGCCCGCGCCCGCTCTACCTCCTCTTTAGGAAAGAGCCCCAGTAGCGGGCCTGGCCCCGAGATCCGGCCCAGCGCCCCCACCAGTACGTTCTCCAAGGCCGTCAGCCCCCGCACCAGCCCTAGCTGTTGCGGGATGTAGCCCAGACGCCGTCTGAGGGCCCGGGGCATGCCGTTGTGGACATCATGACCCAAGATCTGCACCTCGCCGCGCTGGGGCCGCAGGAGGCCAGCCAGCAGACGCAACAGGGTCGTCTTCCCTGCCCCCGATGGCCCCATGATGGCCATGAGGGACCCCCGGGGCACCCTCACCCCCACGTCCTGAAGGACCCACTCATGGTGGCGATAGGCGAACCAGAGCCCCTCGGCCCGTACGGCGTAAACGTCAGAATCCCCTGGCCGCATACATCATCGCCCCCATCACCACCAGCAGCACCAGCAGCCCCACCCTGGGCACCACCCTCAGCCGCTGCTCCACGTAGACCAGGCCACTGGGGTTGCCAGCCATGGCTCGGGAGAGCCGTCTCTCCACCAGATGGTGGAACAAGGTGAGCCCCAGGCCCAGCGCGCCTCCCGTCAATATGGAGCGCCCCCATCTACTTTCTACCAAGAGGTCCCAATGGCGCCAGTCCACCATCTCCCCCAGGAGCAAGAAGCCACTTGTCACTGCCACTATGCTCAGCCAGGAGGCCAGGGAGAAGATGCGCGGGAAGACGGCCCTCAACAGCTCGGAGCCCTGGCCCCTTTCCAGCCGCCCAAGGGCTGGCGCCAGCACCAGGTTTATGACCACCATCTCCCCAAACCACGCGGCCCCAGCCAGGACGTGCACCCACCTCACGACGATGGCCCACTCGTCCATCGGCCATGCCCTATCGCTCCCGAAATTGGAGGCCAGTGAGCTGGAGGTAGCGGCTCAGCTGGCCCAAGTGCTCCTGCAAGGTGGTGGGCTGGAATCGCACGAAGATGGCCGAGACGAAGCCCCGCATCAATTCAGGCCTCTCATTGCCCAAGGCCATTAAGGCGTCGATGACCTGGGCACGCAGGGGGTCCTTGAGCCCCTTGCTCACCACCACTCCATGGCTGGGCAGGGGACCTTGACTCTCCAGGACGCGAGAGGCAGCCATAGCCTCCTGGTATAGCTGCTGGGAGACATCGCCGGCCATAACCGTCACATCTACCTGCCCTTGCTTGAGGGCCTGCCAGCACTGCTGGTAGCCGCCACCGAACACTACATCGCTGAAGAACCTCTTGGGATCGGCCTCTTCGCCGCTGGCCGGCTGGGGTAGCAGCCCCAGCTCCACCAGCCTCCCCATAGGCGCCACATAACCGGAGGTGGAAATAGGGCTGGGGAAACAGGCCCTCTTGCCCCTTAGCTCCCCCAACGACTGGTAGGGGCTCTCTTTAAGAACGATCCAGTGGGAGAAGTAGTATGGCGCCTCCACCTGTTGCCCATCGCGCATCACCTGCCGTACCTCGGCCAGCACCAGGTGGGCGCCTGCCTCCTTGGTGGCCAACAGGGAAGGCCACGCGCTCATGAAGGCCACGTGGGCCTGGCCAAAACGGAGGGCCTCCACCACCGCCGCATAGCTGGTGGGGACGAAGATCTTCACGTCCACCCCGGGCAGCCGCTCCTCCAGGAAACGCTCGATGGGGCGCGCTTTTTCCATCATCTCCGCCGCCTGCTGGGTGGGCTGCACCGCTATCACCAACTCCTGCGGCTCCCCCCTGCCCCCGCCACACCCCCCCAGCACCACCGCCACCGCCAACAGCGCTACGAACATCCATCGCGCCATCGCCTGCCTCCCGTTAGCGTCACCATCATGCTAGCATTAGTCGACACAAATGTCAATGCTTAGAGGCGCAAAAAATAAATTGCAATCTTTCTAAAGTGGCATGAGGTGCAAGGGGCTAACGGTCGGGGGGCTGGGGGCCCTCCCAGCGGCGTTCCAGCTCTTCTAGGAAGCGCTCCAGCTCTGGGGAGAGGCGGGGTGGTTCTGGCTCCTGGAGGGAGGCCTCGGCCTCGTAGATGCGCTCCAGCTCCTCGATCCACCTTTGCATCCTAGGGTCACGGCGGGCCTGGGCGTCCAGCTCGCTATACTGCTTCTCCCCCTCCTCACGCATCTTGTCCAGGGGTAGGGGTATGCCGAACACCTGGGATAGGACGGAGAGCACGGCATGGGCGCTGCGGTAGTCCCTCTCCAGCTGGGCGTAGGCCGGCACCTGCACCAGGATGGAGATGGTCTCGATGCCCAGAGCCTCGGCGTGCTGGTACATGAGGGCCAGCACGGTAGTAGGCCCCTCGTAACGGCTCTCCCTCACCCCAGCCGCCTGCAAGCGGGCCAGGGCTTGGGCGGTGCCGGCCGTGCCCACGATGAGCGGGGGGCGGGTATGGGGCACAGGCCCATAGTAGGAGCCCACCAGGCAGTAGGTGCCCACCCCTAGCCGCTCCATGAGGGTGGCCAGCCCTTCCACGTATTCTTCGCCGTGGCAGTGGGGCTCCAGGGCATGGACCAGAATCCAGTGGCTACCGTCGGGCGCCTGAGCGTAGCGGATGTAGGTGTTGGGCAGGGTGACCACGCGGCGTTGGCCCCGCCGGTAAAGCATGGGGCGGTAACGGGTGAAGTCGTAAAAGTGGCCAGGCCGGATGAGCTCCCCCAGGGAGCGCGAGGGCCAGCTCTCCTCCAGGAAGGAGAGGACTATGGTGCCCACGGACCCCACATCGATCCACGGCTGTAGGGCCAGCGCCATCACCGGCCGCTGCAGAGGTGGCAAAGGCTCATGGAGGCGGAACGGCCCTACGTCCATGACCTCTCTTCGCTGACCCCTCCGACGTTACTCCCGCATCTGCTGGGGATCAACCCCCATACGCTGGCACCACTCCACATAGGCCAGGGGGGAGATCTCGGACGGCTTGATCTCGCTGCGGCCCCCCCAGAAGGTGTTGGTGTACAGGACGGGGATGCCCACCTCCGCCAGGTGGCGGTCGATGGCCTCCTTGTGGGCCAGGAGCCAGGCCTTGTCCTGCCCATGAGCCACAGCCATGATATTGACGTTGTTGAACTCCGGGCCTGCCTCCCGCCAATAGCAGTGGGTAAGGACATAGAAACGGCCCACCTCCCGGCCCGCCTCTATCTCCCGCCCCGGGGGGACGGCCCAGTGGAAGAGGGCGTTGTAGGGGGCCACCCGCTGCCCGTCCGCCACCGGCTTGCGGTGCTCCAGGAAGGTAGAGAAGCGGCCGATGATGCCCCGTTGGGCCAGCCCCTCGGCCACCCGGTAGAAAGTCTCCAGATCCACCCCCGCCTCTTGGGCCCGCCCCTCCCACAAGCCGGGCCTGATCTCATGGGGGAGGAACTCCCGTTTGAGGGCCATGAGCACCCGCCACTCCAACTCTGAGAGCTCCTCCACCACCACTGGTTGCGCTTCGGCCGGAAGGTCCGACTTGGCCCCCGGCACCAGGGAACGGCGGCGCACATGCCCCACCCCCAGAACGAACATGGCCTTAGGGGGCATGATGCGGAACTCCAGCGCCCCCACCCGCTGGGCCAATAGACGACAGTGCTTCTCCAGGGAGAACCCCTGGGGCACCTTCAGGGTGGTCCAGAGGCGAAAGCGAGCACCCGCCCTCGTCCCCTCGGTGGTGCGGATGACCACATGGCCGCTGAAGGGGTCCTCCTGGAACATGAAGTCGAAGGCTCGGTGCAGACGCTCCTGGGGCACGTTCCAGGCCACAAGGGCGCCCTGGGCCAGGTTGGTGGAGAGGAGGGTCTGGCGCACGCGGCGTATGGTCCCCGCTTCCAGCATGGCCCTTATCCGCTCCACCACCGTCTCCACGGGGAGGCCCGTGCGCCGGGCGATCTCGCCTAGGGGGTCACGTTGGAAACCCTCTAGCCGGTCCTCGGCAACGGCCAGGATGGCCTGGTTGATGGGGTCGTCCACGCTCACCGGCAGTGGCAGGGTGCCCATGATGCACCTCCTGTGGGCCATTATAAGGCGAAGCCAGGGATAAGCGCTGTTCCGGAGGCGGGGATGTCACGACCATCGGCGGGCAAGACGACACCCCTGCAGCCTTGACGAGTCATGCTCTCATCTATAAAATCACGGCGAGCCCTCTGCTACCTTAGACCTCATGGCCACAGCACTTGAGGGTGTAAAGGTCATCGACCTCAGCCAGGAGATCGCTGGCCCCTTCTGCACCAAGCTCCTGGCCGACTACGGGGCGGACGTCATCAAGGTGGAGCCGCCGCACGTGGGAGACAAGGCCCGCCATATGGGCCCCTTCAAGGACGACCATCCCCACCCTGAGAAGAGCGGCCTTTTCCTTTACCTCAACACCAACAAACGCAGCCTCACCCTCAACCTAGAGACAGCCACAGGGCGCCAGATCCTGCGCCGCCTGGTGGAAGGGGCGGACATCTTGGTGGAGAGCTACCCCCCAGGGTACTTGGACGGCCTGGGCCTGGGATATAAAGAGCTATCAGCCATAAACCCCCGCCTGGTGATGACCTCCATAACCTGGTTCGGCCAGACGGGCCCCTACAAGGACTTCCAAGGCAGCGAGATCGTCCTCTACGCCATGGGCGGTGAGATGTACAGCACAGGCATCCCAGAGCGGGAGCCCATCAAGACCGCTCTCACTACCTCCCAAGTCCAGGCGGGGGCCATGGCCGCCGTCGCCACCATGGGTGCCTACCTTTTGGCCTCCGCCCAGGGGCAGGGCCAGCACATCGACCTCTCCATGATGGAGGCCCTGTGTGGAGGCATCGACCGTCGGGCCTCCGCCCTCATCGGCTACCAATACACTGGCGAGATCACACCGCGGGCTGGGGGCATGGGGGTGCGGGGTTACCCAGCAGGCGTCTATCCATGCCAGGACGGCTACATTGAGATAGTGGGTGGTGCTGCCCACTGGCAGCGTATCGTCAAGATGCTGGGGGAGCCGGAGTTCCTGAAGGACCCCAAGTGGACACAGCCCACCGCCCAAACGGACCCCCAGCTATACGAGGAGTTCATGGCCTTCTTCATCCCCTGGCTCATGGAGAGGTCCAAGCGGGAGATATGGCGCATCGCCCAGGAGAACCACGTCATCTGCGCACCCCTCAACACCCCAGCCGACGTCTACGACGACCCCCACTTCAACCAGCGGGGTTTCTTTGTAGACGTGGAACACCCAGTGGTGGGGCGCTTCCGCATGCCCGGTAGGCCCTTCATCATGAGCGAGACCCCCTGGCAGCTGCGCCGCCCCGCCCCCCTGCTGGGCGAGCACACGGAGGAGATCCTCCAGGAGCTGGGCTACACCCAAGACGATATCCTCATCCTGCGCCAGACGGGCGTCATCTGAGGAGGGGAAGCCATGGCCACTCTACCATTGGAAGGCGTGCGGGTGGTGGACCTGACGGTGGTGTGGGCCGGCCCCTTCGGCACCATGCTCTTGGCCGACCTGGGTGCCGAGGTCATAAGGGTGGAGAACATACACGTATGGCAGACCTATACCCGCGGCCTCATGGCCCGACCCCCTAAGCAGGTGGCCGCCCAATATCAGCCCTGGACCCTGGGCTTCCCGGATCGGGAGCCTGGCCGCCGCCCCTGGAACCGCGCCCCCCTCTTCAACGCCCACGCTCGCAACAAGCGCTCCTGCACCATCGACCTTCGCCAACCCAAGGGCAAGGAGCTGTTCGCCAAGCTGGTATCCATTAGCGACGTGGTCTACGAGAACAACCCTCCGGAGACCATGGAGAAGCTGGGCATCACCTATGACTATCTCCGCTCCATCAAGCCCGACATCATCTATGTGCAGGTGCCGGGATATGGAGCCACAGGGCCCTATCGCAACTACCGCGCCTTGGGGGTACACCTGGAGGGCTCCGTTGGCCATACCCTCCTGCGCACATACCCCGACCTGGACCCTAGCCAGACCAGCGCCGTCTACACCGGCGACTACCTGGCCGGGGCGGTAGGTGCCTTCGCCACCTTGCTGGCCATCCACCACCGGCGCCGCACGGGCAAGGGCCAACACATCGACCTAGCCCAGGCGGAGAACGCCATCGCCATGTTGGCCCAGGCCTATATGGATTACGCCCTCAATGGCCGCATCCAGTCCAGCCTGGGCAACCGCCATCCCACCGCCGTGCAGGGCTGCTACCCTTGCAAGGAGGAGGGACGCGACCGCTGGGTAGTCATCACCATCCGCGATGACCGCGATTGGGAGGCCTTCTGCCGTGCCCTGGGCAACCCGCCCTGGACCCAAGACCCCAAGTTCGCCGATGTGGCTAGCCGTCGTCGCCATCAGGACGAGCTAGACCAGCACATCGCCGCCTGGACAAGCCAGCACACCAACTACGAGGTGATGCACATCCTCCAGGCCCATGGCGTCCCCGCAGGTCCCGTGATGGACGCCAAGGACTGCTATGAAGACCCCCACCTGCGGGAGCGAGGCTTCTTTCACGAGCTATACCAGGAGGACTGCGGAACCCATCTCTACCCCGGCTTCCTATGGCGCTACTCCCACACGCCCATGCGAATCTGGCGGGCCCCCGTGCGCCTGGGGGAGGACAACGAGTACGTCTACAAGGAGCTCCTAGGCGTCTCGGACGAGGAATACAGGAAGCTGGAGGCCGAGGGCTTCCTGGGCATGGACTACGCTCCCGAGGTGCCCTGAGAGGCCTCAGCGCACGGCAAGGCCAGGACGAAGGTAGACCCCTCGCCCAGACGGGACTCCACCTTTACTTGACCACCATATCCCTCGGCGATGGTCTTCACCAAGGCTAGACCGAGGCCGGCGCCACTGCCCCTTTCTCCCGTGCCATGCCTCCCCCGCCGAAAACGCTGGAAGATGTAGGGCAGCTCATCAGGGGGGATCCCCACCCCCGAGTCGGACACCGCTATCTCCACCTGCCCTCCCGCGGCCTGCGCCGAGAGACGCACCCTGCCCCCGGGCGGTGTAAACTTGATGGCGTTGTCCAATAGGTTGCGCACGGCGGTGCTCAGCAGCTCCGCGCTGGCTCGCACCAAAGGCAGGTGAGGGGGAACGTCCACCTGCATCTGGAGGCCTTTATGCTGAGCCAGCACCATCATGGAGTCCGCCACCTGGAACAGCACGGGCGCAGGGTCCATGGGCTGCGCCCCTCGCGCCAGCTGGGCATCGACACTGCTCAAGGAGAGGAGCTGATGGGCCAGGCGGTCCAGACGCTCCACCTCCTCCAGGGCCAGAGCCAGATAGCGCCGCGCCGTCTCCGGGTCACGCTCGCCGTGGGCTTGGGCCATCTCCAGGCGCAGTCGCACGCTGGCCAAGGGAGAGCGCAGCTCATGGGCCGCCTCCGCCACTAAGGCCAGCTGCCGCTCCAGCCAAGAGCGCAGGCGATGGGCCATGGTGTTGAAGGCCTCCGCCAGCTGCCGCGTCTCCACCGGGCCCTGGGGGACCACGCTCTGGCCTAGGTCGCCCCGGGCCAGGGCAGCGGCTGAGGCGGTAAGCTCGCGTACAGGCCGCGAGATATGCCTAGCCAGCAAGAGGCTAGCCGCCACCGATGCCCCCAACACCAGCAGCCCCATCCCCCCTAAGGCCAGCCAGGTGTTGCGGATCTCGGCGTTCATGGGGCCCTTGGGCCTACCTGCCACGAGGACCCCCCGCGGCATACGAGGATCGCCAATGACAGCTGCTGCCATCATAAAGGACGAGGCTTCCTCATCTTCTCCCCATGGATAGTCATCGGAGGCCGCTACTACATTGCCTTTTTCGTCTAGGATAGCGAGGGAGACCCCCGCCAGCTCGCCGAGGGCGTGTGCGTAAACCCCCGCGGGTACACGAGGCCCCGACTCCAACTCCTCGTCCAGAACGGTGGCCATTAAGGAGGCCGTCCTGAGCAGGGCCTCCCGGTATTTGGCGCTTATGTCATGGCTCATGCGTATGCCCGCCCATATGACCAAAGCCAGCAACCCAGGCAACACCACCAAGAGATGGGCCACTGCCAGCCTCCCCCCTAAGGTGGCCAGGGGCAGGCTTACGAGCTTACGGAGCCTCCAGACGGTAGCCATAACCGCGCACGGTGACGATGTAGCGGGGCTGAGCCGGGTCCTCCTCGATCTTCTCCCTTAGCCATCTTATGTGGACCTCGAGAGTATGGGGATCGCCCACCCAGTCGGGCCCCCAAACGGCGTCTAGGAGATGCTGCCGGCTGAGGGCCTGACCAGCGTTGAGCATAAGAACCTCCAGAAGGCGGAATTCCCTTGCACTGAGACGAAGGGGCACCCCCTTCAGCCAGGCTTGACGCCGCGCCCTGTCCAGGGAGAGCTCCCCCACCCGCAGGAGGGATCCCCCTTGGCCTCCGGCCAGCTCCTGCCGCCTCAGCACGGCCTTGATGCGGGCCAAAAGCTCCCGGAAGCTGAAGGGCTTGACCACGTAATCGTCCGCCCCCAATTCCAGGCCCATCACCCTATCTAGCTCTTGCCCCCTGGCCGTGACCATAATGATGGGCACCGTAGACTCCGCTCGAAGAGTGCGCAACAGGGAGAAACCATCCACCCCCGGCAACATGACGTCCAGGAGGACGATGTCGGGCTGGGCGGTGCGGGCCAGCTCCAGACCCCTCTCACCATCGGGCGCATGCAGCACCTCGAACCCCTCCATCTCCAGCCCGAACTGAAGGGGCTCAGCGATGTCCTGGTCGTCCTCGATGATAAGAACGCGCAGCCGCCTCCCCTCGTCCTGAGGAGACTTCATAAGACCAGTTCACCCTCGCAGCTAGATCATACGAGCGCTCCAGATACGGTATATTGTAAAGCTGTACACTGAGAGGGCAGTGATGCCCAGGAACCATAGGGCCGGAGTGGTAGCGGCGTCGGACCCCGTCCAAAAGACGTGGGCCGACCCTAGCAGGAAGACGAGATATGTCCCATAGTGGAGCCTCCGCCAGACCCTTGGCCCCAACCAGCGCCGCACGTAGAAGGTTAGGGATGTGAGGGCTCCCACATAGAGGGCCACCTGACCCAGGGCCACCGGCAGAGGACGATACTCCTGCCCCACCAGCGGCACCAAGAGCTTCCCCACCGAATATCCCAGAAGGGGATCCCCCAGCAGCAGCAAGGCGTGGGCCAGGGCGAGGGCCATGCCTACAAGCCCCGTGAACTCATGTAACGAGAAGAGAAACCTGGGCCAGGAGCTGGGAGCCAGCCGGCCCGCCATGCCCAGCCCCAAAAGGAGAGAAACCCAGAGGAAGAAATAGGCCTCCCACCCCGTGATGCGCGATAGATGCCAGAAGTCCTCTCCCCCCACCTCCCGAAAGGATTCCAGAAGACGTGGGAGGGCAAGGAGGCCCAACAACACCCCCACCCAGGCGCCTAAGGCCGAGGCCACAAGGAGGTAAGGGCCGGGCTTATCTCGGGCTGTTTGCCCTGTCATAGCCACCTCTCCCGCCAGAGAAGGGGGTACATCTCCGGGCTGAGGCGGGCCCGCCCATCGCGCCAAACCAAGAGGGCAGGCAGCCGCCGGGCACGCAACCAACGCCACCCACGGCGCCCCCCTAGGATAAGGGCCACCTTGGCCATCACTTCAGCCCACAGGGTGGAAGGAGCCCACACCGTCACGCTTAGCAGATCGGTGCGGGCCGGCATCCCCGTCCGGGGATGGATGATGTGGTGGAAATCGCGGCCCTTTCGCCGCCAACGCCTGTAGTCCACGCCCGAGGTGGCCACTCCCCCTCCCTTCAGGCAAAGGACAGCCATATCCACCTCATCTTCGCCAGGATCGGCGATGCCCACGGGCCACCCTGGCCACCCTGGCGGCGCCCCCCGCACGGCTATATCGCCCCCAGCGTCTACCAAGCAGGGCCCCCAGCGGGAAAGGAAGCGGGCCGCCTGGTCTGCTGCCCACCCCTTGGCGATGCCCCCCAGGTCGACACGGACCCCATGGCCCAGCCTCACCTCCCGCCCCAATGGATGGAGGCGTACGCATCGCCAGCAGATGGAGAAGGGACGCCGAGGGGGGACGTCATCGGGCTCTAATAAGGCGAAAGGACGATGGTACCCGGCGGCCTCCAGAGCAGGTAGGACAGTGGGGTCGAACAGGCCGCCGGTGGCCCTTGCTGCCCGTATCGCCTGCCGCAGCACAGCCCATAGGAGGGGGCTGGCCGAGATGTAGCCGTGGGTGTTGAGGCGTGATAGCTCGCTCTCAGGGAGGAAGCGGCTAAGCCTTGCCTCCACCCTTCTCATAAAGTCCACCACCACCTGTAGGGCCCTCTCTCCCTCCTTCTCTACGGGGGAGGCTAGCCAGGCGCTCATCTGGCAGCCCATAGCCCAGAAGCGCACGCCCAGCGCCGGGCCCCATCTGGTGAGCTCCAGCGCACCCTGTCCACACGTCTCCATCATCGCGATGACCTCGTCCTTACCGGCGGGACGGGGGTGAGCCGTTGGACGCCGGGTACTTGACTACCTATGGTGGGGGTCCCCCCTGGAGAGGACGGGGCGGGCTGCTGCGTGTCCGAGCCTCGGCCACCTATGCTGACCCTCGGCGGAGGCACCGCCATGGGCTGCTGGGCTCCAGGGGCAGGGGTCGGACTAGGGGAGACAGCAGTCCCTGACGGAATGTCATCCCGTGAGAGGGCGGCCCACCCCACCACCAGGGCCAGGGCCGCCCCGGATATCATGGCCACCTTGACGATCCCTGGGTCCGGATATCGCTTCGCCACTGCCTGTTCACCCCTTTAATCATCGTCCTCGCTCTTTATGCCCAGCACTTGGCCCGTGGTGGCGTCCACATACACCTCGTGGCGCTCCGTCTTCACCTCATACACTGGAAGACCGTACTTCCGCTCCAGCTCCACCTTACGCACATAGCTGTCACCAGTGGCAGAGAGGGCAATGCGCTGCGCCTCCTCAGCGCTTATCGCGGAGGCCTGGGAACCGGGCTGGGCAACGCTGGCCACGTCGCCGCTCCCGCCTCCCCCACCGTTTGTCGCGGAGGGCTGGAACCCCCTCTGGGCAACACTGGCCACGTCGCCGCTCCCGCCCCCGGCCGAGTCCGCCCTCATCCCCAGGACCCGGCCGGTAGCGGCGTCCACCACTATCACCCCCTGCCCTATTTGCACCTCATAGACGAACCCCGAGCTACCGAGCACCAGACGCACATCATCGGCCTGGCCGCCACGGGTATAGGCCAGAGCAGCCTTCACCGCCTCATGGGGAGCGACGATGGTGGACGACACGGGCGTCACGAGATTCGCAGAGGCGACGCTGCCGGGTGAGCCCCTCTCCTCCTCGCGCCTTTCCTGCCTCATCCCCCAGGCGATGCCCGCCACCGTACCCACCACGAGCACCGTCAGGGCAGCGGTTAGGGCTAGGGCACCCTTGCGGATCATGCCTTTACACCTCCTAATCGCCGATATCCTGGAGACCATCTGTAGCACAGGCAGCAGCCCACGATATTAAGCTGGGGTGAAATCACCATTAAGGGATCCTCAAGAGTTGGTGGCGATAGCTCTGGCCATCGTCCCTCCCCCAAGGGCAGGGAGGGCCATGGGTCTCAGAAGAGGTCGAGGAAGCGTTGGCCTACGTAGGCCAGCAGGAAGGCACGCAGAAGCTTCCCTGCGCTCACCGAACAAAGGAACCGCCACAGGGGCATGCGCACCGCCCCTGCCGTGATGCCCGCGAACTCGAACAGGGGATTGGGCACCGCCGAGAGGACGAACAGAGTGGGCATCCCGTAATGGAGCATGAGCCTGTCTATGAGGGCAGCGGCGCGGGAGAGGGCCCGCCCCAGCCTACCCCGCATGGGCATGGGGCGTTGCGAGCTCAGTTCCCGCAGGCCCCGGCCGGCGGCGTAGGCCGTCAGCTCCGCCAAGGCCATCCCCAGCCCTCCCACCAGGGCCACCAAGGCAGGGTTGAGGGTACGGGCCAGGGCCACCAGGAGGGCCTGCCCAGCGGCCGTTAGCCCCGGCACCGGCACGAAGAGGGTGGCCGTGGCCAGGAAGTTGGCCAAAAACACCCCTGGGTAGCCTAACGCCTCCAGGTCCTCCTCGCTCACCCCCAGCAGGATGGGCACCAAGCCAATACCCGTCCCCACCAGGAGGATGAGGACGACCCCCCCTACCAACACCAGGGGGGTGGGGAGGCGGGCGAGCCATCCCCAGGACCCCTTGAGAGCGGCCTTGGCCGTCACCCCTTCCCCTGTCTCGCTAATCTCTGAGCCCATCTCAACCAGTATATGTCCCCTTCTGGGCAATGCCGCACCCATGTTAGAATGTTTCTGGCCATGCGCTACCACATCTGGACTGAAGGATGCCAAATGAACGAGGCCGATTCGGCCAAGCTGGCGGCCGGCCTCCAAAAGCTGGGCTACCAGGAGGTCTCCCGCCCCGAGGAGGCCGACTTGGCCGTAGTGAACACCTGCGTCGTCCGCCAGAAGGCCGAGGATAGGGCCATCTCATACCTAGGCTACCTCAAGTACCTCAAGCAGAGGAGGAACCCTAGCCTGCGCATCGCCGTCATGGGCTGCCTGGTGGGGCCCAAGGTGGACGACCTGAAGGCCCGATTCCCCTTCGTAGACATCTGGGCTCGCCCTCAGGACTTCGATACCATTCTGCGGGCCCTGGTGCCCGAAGACGACCTGGGGGGTGAGTTCTGGCCCCAGACCTTCCCCGAACCCAAAGGGCCCACAGCCTATGTCCCCGTCATCCACGGCTGCAACAAGTTCTGCACCTATTGCATCGTCCCCTTCCGGCGTGGCCGCGAGCGCTCCCGCCCCATAGAGGAGGTGCGGCGGGAGGTGGAATACCTCTGCTCCAGGGGCGTCAAGGAGGTGACCCTCCTGGGCCAGACGGTGGAAGCCTATGGCAAGGACCTCCCCGACCGCCCCGACCTGGCCGACCTCATGGCGGCCATCCATGATATCCCAGGGCTGGTGCGCATCCGCTTCCTCACCTCCTACCCCAAGGACATGACCGCCAAGATCGTGGAGGCGGTAGCCCGCCTTCCCAAGGTGTGCGAATACTTCAACATACCTGTGCAGTCAGGTGACGACCGGGTGCTGGCCCGCATGCGCCGCGGCTATACCGTGGCTGAGTATCTGGAGAAAGTGGAGCTGGTGCGGCGCCTGGTGCCGGGGGCAGCCATCACCACCGACGTCATCGTGGGCTTCTGCGGCGAGACGGAGGAGGAGTTCCAGCACACCTTAGACCTCCTGCAGAAGGTGCGCTTCGACAAGGTGCACGTGGCTGCTTACTCCCCCCGCCCCGGCACCTATGCCTGGCGGCGCATGGAGGACGATGTGCCCCCGCATGAGAAGATGCGCCGTCTCCACGCCGTAGAGGAGCTGCAGGAGGCCATCGCCCGCCAGATCAACCAGGGCCTGGTGGGCACCATCCAGGAGGTTCTGGTGGAGGGTGAGCGAGGGGGAAAGCTGTATGGGCGCACCCGTACCGGCAAGCTGGTGCACTTCCCCGGCCAGGCCAGCCCTGGCCAGCTAGTGAAGGTGCGCATCCTGCATGCTAGCCCCTGGTCTCTGCAGGGAGAGGTGGCGGAGGCCCTAGCCCTGGTCACCGCCAACTAGGATTCGGAGGCGGCGCCGTGGCCACTCTCCTCTCCGGCTACCCCTATGCCCCCGGACTGCGGCCAGTGGCTGCCTTGGTGGTCATCTTCACTGTGGACGGGGGTAAGTTACAGGTGCTCCTAGTACGACGCAGCGCCCCCCCATACGAGGGTTGGTGGTCCCTCCCTGGTGGCCTCCTCGCCCCCGCCGAGGGGCCCGACGAGGCGGCGGTGCGCAAGCTAGAGGAGGAGACGGGCGTCACCGACGTCTACCTGGAGCAGCTCTTCACCTTCCACGACCTGGACGGGCGGGGAGGGGTGGCCGTCACCTATTTCGCCCTGGTGGACATCGGGCGGGCCCACCTGGCCCAACGCAACGAATGGCCTCCCTCTTGGTTCGCTGTGGAGAACCTCCCCCCTCTGGCCTTCCGCAACGAGATGGTGGTGGAATATGCCTTGCGTCGCCTCCGGGCCAAGCTGAGTTACAGCAACGTGGTCTATTCCCTCCTGCCCCCCCATTTCACCATGAGCCAGCTACAGAGGGTATATGAGGCCATCCTGGGACGGCGGCTGGACAAGCGCAACTTCCGTCGCCGTATGCTGGCCTTGGGCTTGGTGGTCCCTACAGGCAGGAGGGCGGCCGAGGGGCGCCATCGCCCTGCCCAGCTATACGCCTTCCGCGAGCGCCGTCCCATCATCTTCTGATGCCACGTGGGCCCTGCCATATGGGCCAAGGAAGGGGAACCATCTCCTCCGTTGACCAGGTGGGTCGGAGGGCCCACAATGGAACTGGGCACAGCGGCCCCTGATCCCACTCTTTTAGCATGGGGGGCCGCTTTAATGGCCAGGGTGAGAGGGAGGGCCTTGAGCCACGACTACCAGAAGACCGCTCTTCCCAACGGTCTACGGGTGGTCACCGCCTATAGGCAGGCCTACTCTGTGGCCATAAGCATATATGTGGGGGCCGGCTCCCGCTACGAGCGAGACGAAGAAGCAGGCATCTCCCACTTCGTGGAGCACCTCTGCTTCAAGGGCACTGAGAAGCACCCCACCCCCAGGCACGTAGCAGAGGTGGTAGACGTGGTGGGTGGCGACGTGAACGGTGCCACCGACCGCGAGCTGACCGTCTTCTACGCCAAGGTGGCGCGGGACGACTTCCCCACCGCCCTAGACCTCCTGCTGGACCTCATCTCCTCCCCCCTCTTCGACCCGCAAGAGGTGGAGCGGGAGAGGGAGGTGGTGCTGGAGGAGCTGGCTTCCATCGAGGACTCCCCTTCTCAACTGGTAGGGGTGCTGGTGGAGGCCGCCCTGTGGCCTGGCAACCCCCTCGGCAGGGACGTGGCCGGGACCCGCCAATCGGTCCAGGCCATCACCCGCGACCAGGCCTTGGCCTATCAGCGGAGGCAGTACGTGCCCAATAACATGGTCATCGCTGTGGCTGGCGCCGTAGACCACCAGGAGGTGGTGGACGCCATCTGGCAGCGGGCTGGCCGGTGGCCGGCCGGGGCCCCCGCCACGTGGATCCCGGTGAGCAACGGCACCGGTCCGAAGGTGACGGTCCGCTATAAGGACACCGAACAGGCCCACCTGGCGGTGGCGATGCGCGGCCTCTCCCTCCTCCATCCCCAACGCCATGTCCTATCCCTCATCTCTCTGGCACTGGGGGAGGGCATGAGCAGCCGCCTGTTCCTGGAGCTACGGGAGAGGCGAGGGCTGGTATACGAGATCAGCTCCTATGTGCACTTCTTCCTGGACACAGGGGCCCTCACCATATACGCCGGCACCGAGCCCCGCAAGGCGCCATCGGTGATCTCCATCATCATGGAGGAGCTGGAGCGGCTGCGGCAGGAGGGGCTGAGGGAAGAGGAGCTGGCGCGGGCGCACAAGCTGGCTAGGAGCCGTATTCTCCTCCGGCTGGAGGATACTCGTAACGTCGCCGGTTGGTTGGGCGGCCAAGAGCTTCTCCTGGGCCGCATACGCACCCCTGAGGAGGTGCTGCAGGAGATAGAGCAGGTGACGGCCGAGGATATCAAAAGGGTGGCCCAGGAGCTGTTGCAGCCCCAGGCCGCTTGCTTAGCGGCCGTAGGCCCCCTTCCCTCCGATGGCCCTCTGGCCTCCGCCCTAGGGGCCTGAAGGCGGAGGAGGCAGGAGGGAGGTGGGCTGACCCATCTCTGGGCACCCCTCCTCCACGCGCACGGACAGCCCTACGACGAAGCGCAGTATCTTGAGGGCATCCACGGCACTCACCTGGCGGTCGCAGTCCACATCGCCCCACGCTGGGGAGCTGTCCAGAGAGCCGCCTACCACTGGGCAGGGCTGGGATTGGCTGACCGAGAGGCCCACCACATAGCGTAAGGTCTGAAGGGCGTCCACCGCGTCCACCGAGCGGCTGCAGTTCAAATCGCCCCATATCACCTGGGAGCTCTCGCGACAGAGGCGGGAGGCAGCAGCCAGGGCGTCCAGAAGGCCAGCACCGTACATGTTGTCCATCCCCGGCGGGCCCAGGTCAGTGGCCGTGGTCAAGATGGCCTGCAGGAGCTCCTGACGCTCCGCCCCCGGGTCCTCGGGCCCTGGGCCCGCTCGCAGGTCGGGCCGGCACTCCAAGAGGAGAGCGGCAACAGCCGCCACATGGGGGGCAGCGGCCGAAGTGCCCAGGAAGCGTTGGGGGAACCCCCCCGCCCCCGAGACGCGCACTCCATCCACAGCCACTATCTCCGGCTTGGTACGACCATCGTTGGTGGGGCCGCGGCTGCTGTAGGGAGCCAGCTGTCGGTTGGTTGGGTCAAAGGCGTTGATGGCCCCCACCGATATCACACCCCCCCCGGCGTCAGCCTGGTTGGTGACGCTACTCTCGGGGGTGTAGAAGTTGGCCCGACCGCCTATCACGAAGATGTCCAGCTCCCTTGCCCCCACGCCGGGGCCAGAGATGACCAGATCCACAGTGACCGGCTCTAAAGAGTTATTAGTCCAAACTAATGACTCAGTGGGGTTCTGGGTGCACGTCTGGGGATTGTTGCTGCTGGCCAAAAGGCGGGTGGTCCCATGCTCATAGAGGTGGACATTATAGTCTAAGCATGCGCCGCCAAAGGGCTCGTCCCACTGCACAAAGATGCGCAGCGTGCTCCGCCCCCCCACTAGGATGGGGTTGTCACACCGCGCCCCCAGGCCATCGCGGTCGATGGTGCGAGCAGTGGGGTAGAAGAGGTGGGGCCCCCCAGGGCCACAGGGGGTGAACCGCTCCTGATAGTGGTTTAGGGCGTGGTTACCCACCGCCGTTATATAGGCCCGCACCGGATTCTCAGAAGAGTTAAGAGCGTGGCTAGTGTTGAGAGAGACGACGCTGGTGCCATCGTAGGGGCCGACGTTCAGCCAGTTGACGTCATCCACTATGACGTCCACCCTCCGGGCCAGGCAGTTGACCGCGGCGTTGAAGTCGAGGGGTGTGCCCATGGCGAAGTGGCCGAACCAAAGCTGGGCCTCTGGGGCCAGGTCATGGACGATCTCCAGCATGGCCGTCCCCTCGGCACCTGTTAAGAGGGGGTCGGAGCCTGCCACCACGTTACAATCGGAGATGTTCACCGGGGGTAGCTCGCCGGCGGCCTGGGCCTCCCCCAGCCCCCTGACCCCATCGGATATGACGCCTACCTTGACGCCGCGGCCGGCGAAGCCGGTGACCATGCGTAGGTCGCGGGCCTTCAGGATATAGTCCCCCTGACTCACGACGCCCGCCCCCATGGGATAGGGGGGCTCCTCCACGTAGCGCACCACCGGCTGGGCTGCTAGCTCGCCCAACCTTAGGGGCGGGACCCAGGCCTGGACGATGCCCCAAGCCCCGTCCACCCTTTCCACCCTCCCCCCCACAGCCTCCACCGCCCTCACTACCTCCCCCACATCGTCCCCGTAGGCCCACACTTGCACTCGGTTGGCCATATCTAGACGCAAGACCCGGGCAGCCAGGGCTGGGCCGAGGTCGCCGTCCTCCTTCGGGAGACCCACCGCGCCCAGCTCCGACCTCTGCAAGGCCTCGTGAAGGGACAGCAGCCGTGAGAGGCGAGCGGAAAGCTTGAGCTCCTGGGATGGGGAGGGGAGGGCCTCCATCCGCTCCTGGGCCAGGCGCACCCCCTCAGGAATCGCTGAAGGCCCGTGGTGCTGCGCCGCCGCACCCCACACTAGGGCCATAGGGACGATGGCCAGCAACACCATCCGCCTCATGTCCCCGCCTCTATCACCATCAGCGTGCGATGACCACCCTCCCACGTCAAGCTGGCCATTCCCCAAGCCTGTTTGGATGGAAGGCCTTCCCCCTCATGTGTAAGGTAAAGCCCCAAGAACCCACGTGACCTTTGGCACCGGAATCTCGGGACTAATGGCCCTCATACCGGTCTAGTTCTGTCCGATTTACTCATACACGAGAGGTCCTGACCCCGGCAGGGGCAGGGCCAGATAGGCTAGTTGCGCGGGAGGGCAGAGAGGATGAAGGTCTTCAAGCCGTATTTAAAGGTAATGGTCCTGCTGTCCCTGCTGGCCATAGGCTTTGGCCTCCTGGGCCAGGCCTGTGGCCGCGGAGAGAAGGAGGGAACACCCGTAACCGGCGCCACAGCCCAGGACATAGCACGCGCCCGCGGCCTCAGCAATGAGGACGTGGTGCGGGCCCTTAAGCAGTTCATTCCCCCTGGCAAGTACGATGAATACCTCCTGTTCGCCTCCGGCGGCCATTCGGGCCAGGTGTTGGTCATCGGCGTCCCCTCCATGCGCATCCTGAAGGTGATCGGCGTCTTCACCCCTGAGCCGTGGCAAGGCCTGGGGTATGGTGCCGATTGGGGCGACACCGTTCTCGAGCAGGGCAATCCCAACATCCCCGAGAACGTGAGATTGGGTTGGGGCGACGTCCATCACCCCGCCCTGAGCGAGACCAACGGAGAGTACGATGGCCGCTGGCTCTACGTCAACGACCGGGCCAACGGCCGGGTGGCCATGGTGGACCTGCGGGACTTCCGTGTCAAGCAGATCGTGGCCATCCCCAACATGCAGACCAATCACGGTGGGGCTTTTGTCACCCCCAACACGGAATACATCGTCGTCACCTCCAAATACCCCACCCCATGGCCCGAGGGCTCCTTCGCCGAGCTGAGCGAATACGCTGAGAAGTTCCGCGGGGTGGCCTCCTTCCTCAAGGTCCACCCGGAGACGGGCCGCATCGTGCTGGAGGAAAGCTTCCAGGTGGAGCTCCCGCCCTATAACCAGGACCTGGCCGATGCCGGCAAGAAGGTGAGCGATGGCTGGGCCTTCTTCAACTCCTTTAACACCGAGCTGGCCACCGGCGGCGTCCTGGAGGGCAAGCCCCCCTTGGAGGCGGGCATGTCTCAGAACGCCTTCGACTACCTCCACATCATCAACTGGCGGAAGGCCCAGGAGGTGGTGGCCGCTGGCAAGTATGAGATGCTCAACGGCATGCGGGTCATCCGCCTCCCCACCGCCATCCAGGAGGGGATCCTCTTCTTCGCCCCCGAGCCTAAGAGCCCCCACGGTGTGGACGTGGACCCCAGTGGCCGCTACATCGTGGTGGCTGGCAAGCTGGACCCCCACGTCACCATCTACGACTTCAAGAAGATCGAGGAAGCCATCCGCAACCGCAACTTCGAGGGGACCGACCGCTACGGGGTGCCCATCTTGAAGTTCGATGCCGTGGTGGCTGCCCAGGTGGAGGTGGGGGCCGGGCCCCTGCACACCCAGTTCGATGACCAAGGCCATGGCTACACCAGTCTGTTCATCGAGAGCGCCGTGGCCAAGTTCACCCTCGGCCCGGACGTGGTGAAGACGGGCGAGCCCCCCTTCACCCTGGTGGACAAGATCAACGTCCACTACAACATCGGCCACCTGGTGGCGGCCGAGGGCGACACGGTGAGCCCTGACAGCAACTATCTGGTGGCCCTCAACAAGTGGTCCATCGACCGCTTCCTGACGGTGGGTCCCCTCCACCCCCAGAACTTCCAGCTCATCGACCTCAAGGGCGGCCGTGGGCCCATGGAGCTCATCGCCGATATGCCCATACCCATTGGCGAGCCCCACTACTCTCAGATGATCAAGGCGGACAAGGTGAAGGCGTGGGAGGTCTACCCTGTGGGCACCAACGCCCTCACCATGAAGCCAGACCCCAACGCCGTCAAGCAGGGCCAGGAGCGCATCGAGCGGCGGGGGAACACGGTGGAGGTGTGGATGACGGCCGTGCGCAGCCACTTCAGGCCCGACCAGATCCGGGTGAGACAGGGCGACAAGGTCATCCTCCACATCACCAATCCTGAGCAGACGCGCGATGCCACCCACGGCTTCGCCATCGCCGACTACAACATCCAGGTGAGCATCGAGCCTGGCGAGACCACCACCATTGAGTTCGTGGCCGATAAGCCGGGCGTGTTCAACTTCTACTGCACCGAGTTCTGCTCCGCCCTGCACCTGGAGATGGCCGGCTGGCTGCTGGTGGAGCCCGCCAAGGTGGCAGGACGTTAGCAAGCCCATGGACGGCCTGCGCCCTCTGGCGCAGGTGGGCGGGTGGGTGGGCTATGACCACAGAAGGGAGTAAAGGGACGATGCGCCGGATATTGAGACGACCAGAGGGCCCGTGGACGACAGCTGTGGTGGTGGGTGTAGCCCTCCTCCTGGCCTCGGTCTTTCTACCCTTGTGGCAGATGAACCTTAAGGCACCCCAGTACCCCAAGGGCCTCCTTATGTACGCCTACGGATATAAGTTCGCCGATAACCCCCGGACCACCTATAACGACATCAACGAGATCAGCAACCTCAACCATTACATCGGCATGAAGCCTATAAAGAAGGTGGCGGAGATGAACGTCTTCCTGCCGGGGGTGGCTGCCCTGGCCCTCTTGGCCCTGGCCTCCACGGTGGTGGGCTGGCGGAAGCGCCTGGTGAGGCTCCTGGTGGTGGGGGGCTTCTGGTTCGCCGTCCTCTTCTTCCTGGCCGACCTGCAATACTGGCTCTACCATTACGGCCACGACCTGGACCCCCACGCCCCCATCCGCACCAGCCCCTTCACTCCCAAGCTGGTGGGCGCTCTAAAGGTGTGGAACTTCACAGTGGAGACCAGGTTCGCCCCCGGTTTCTACCTGCTGCTGGGGGCCGCCCTGGCCATCACCATCCTTCCTCCAGCCTTGGCTACACTAAAGACATGGGCAGGGCAGCGACTGGGCGGGAGAGCGTTGACAGGCGTACCCCAATGAGATGGGGACTTTGGGCCCTTGCCTTCCTTCTCCTCATCTGGCGGCCCTCACCGACGGTGAGGGCCGCTGGCCCTGAGCTTCCCTCCCAGGCCCTGCAGGAACGCATCGACGCTGCCCCTCCCGGCGCCACCCTGGAGGTGGAGGGGGGCATTTACATGGGCCCCATCAGCCTGCACAAGCCTATTCACCTAGTGGGCAAAGGGTGGCCCGTCATCGACGGGAGGGAGGAGGGGGACGTGGTGACCATCACAGCCAGCGGGGCCTCTATATCGGGCTTCGTCATCCGTGGCAGCAGTTGGAGCCCCTCCCAGGAGCCGGCGGCGGTGAAGGTGAAGGAAGCCAAGCAGGTAACCGTTAGAGGCAACCGCATCGAGAACTCCTTCTTCGGCATCTATCTCATCGATGCTGACGAGGCCATGGTAGAAGGCAACCAGGTGAGCCTTGCGCCCCACCGCCCCGTCTCCCGCCGCGGCCATGGCGTCTACGCTTGGGAGACGTCGGAGGCCATCTTCCGTGGCAACGTCATTTCCTATACCTCCGATGGCTTCTATTTGGACCACTCGGACAGCAACGCCATCCTTGATAACACGGTGCGGCACGGGCGCTTCGGCATCCATCTCATGTATTCGGACGATGTAGAGGTGATAGGCAACATCCTGAGGGAGAACCTGGCAGGCGTGGTGCAGATGTTCTCCCATCGCCTCCTGGTGCAGAGAAATGAGATCTCAGACCATCGGGGTGCTTCCGGTGTCGGCATATTGGTGAAGGACTCCGACGACCTGTTCGTCGTGGACAACAAGGTGGTGGGCAACGTATACGGCATCACCGCCGATGGTTCGCCACAGTCAGTGGGGTCCACAGTGGTATTTCAGCGCAACCTGTTGGCCTCTAACCAGGTGGGGATAGGGCTCATGCCCAACGCTCCCATCTCCGTCTTCGAGAACGCCTTCGTGGACAACGGGATCCAGGTCCAGGCCCTGGGTAGAGGCGTCATGTCCCGCCTGATGGCCGTCCACGGTGGCGGTGGCGCCCACCACCATCACGCTGTCCAGGAGGAGCCCGTGTCCTTGCCTGCCGGGGTGGCCTTGGCCTCCGAAGGTCGTGGGAACTACTGGAGCGACTACCGCGGCTACGACCTGGACGGCGACGGGGTGGGCGACATCCCATACAGGCTCACGTCCCTCTTCGCCCGGTTGAGCAGGGAGCAGCCCTCGGCCAGCGCTTTCCTGTACACCCTCGCCCATGAGGCCCTGGGGGTGGCAGAGCGGCTCTTCCCCATGGTGGGCGCGGGCGAGGCGTTGGAAGACCCGGCGCCGCTCATGGAGCCTCCCCTGGCCCTCGGAGGCGATGGAGAGGGCCCCTCTCTCGCCATGGTGGTGGTATCCTTGGCCATGGTAGGCCTCCCCGTCTATCTGGCTCTGTCCTTGCGCCCTCCCTGGAGGCGTCGACATGCTCACGGTGCGTAGCCTCAGTAAACGCTTCGGAGACCGCCTGGTGCTGAAGGGCATAGACCTGGCGGTGGGTCCAGGGCAGGTGGTGGCCGTGTTGGGGCCCAACGGTGCCGGCAAGACCACCATCTTCCGCTGCGTGTTGGGTCTTGTCCACTTCCAGGGCCAGGTGCTGGTGGGGGGGCTGGACGTGCGCCGGCATGGCCGGGAGGTGCGTCGCCTTATAGGGTATGTGCCCCAGTCCCCTGCCTTCCACCCACACATGACAGTGGAGGAGACGGTGCGCTATTATGCCCGCTTACGTGGCCTGGACGGGAATACTCAAGGACTCATAGCCACCATGGGGCTTGATTCCATATCTGGGAAGAGGGTGCGGGAGCTTTCAGGAGGGATGCTCCAGCGCCTGGCGGTGACCGTGGCCCAACTGGGCCGCCCCCCTCTTATGCTCCTGGACGAGCCCTTTGCCAACCTGGATAGAGAGGGGCAGGCCCAACTGGCCAGCATGCTGAGGGAGTGGCAGAAGGCGGGGGTGGCCATCCTTGTGGCCAGCCATCACCTGGGGCCTTTAGTCTCCTTGGTGGACCGGGCGGTGGCCTTGGAGGAGGGGAGGGTGGTATATGAAGGGCCCTTGGCTGGCCTGCCCGTACCTCTGGGTGTGGAGGCGCCCCGCGAGGGGGAGGCCCGATGACGAAGGCCCTAGCAGTGCAATGGCACACGACGAAGGTGGTCTTGCAGCGGGAGGTGGAGGAGGCCCTGGCCAACCGGTGGCTGCTGGCCTACGCTGCCCTCATGGGCCTCCTGGTCATCGTGGTCTCTTATGCTGGGTATAGGGAGCTGGGGCAGGCGGCCTTCCAGGGCCTCGGACGCACCACGGCCAGCCTATTGGGCCTGGCCTCCCTGTTGGTGTCGGTGACCTCTTTGGTGCTAGGGGCCACCGCTATCGTGGGGGAGAGGGAGCGGGGTACACTGGCCACCCAGCTGGCCCAGCCTATTAGCTGGGAAGCCTTCCTGGTGGGCAAGTTCCTAGGCCAGGCGATGGCGCTGGCCATGGCCACCTCCCTGGGCCTGGGGGTGGGAGGGCTGGTGGTGGCCCTCCTCGCCCCGCTGGATCAGGCGGCCCTCATGCTGGTCTTCCTGGCGCTCATGGTGGGCTTGGGCACGGCCATGCTAGGGACAGGATATCTGGTGTCGGTGGTGGCTGGCGACCGGGTGCAGGCGCTCCTTGCGGCGGTGGCCCTCTGGTTCTGGTTCGTGCTGGTCATGGATTTGGTGGCCCTGGGGGCGGTGACAGCTGCCCACCTCAACGAGGCCTCCCTCTGGGCCCTCCTGCTCCTCAACCCGGTGGAGGTGGTCAGGCTTTTGGCCATCCTCTGGCTGGAGCCCGACCCCTTCGTCCTGGGCCCCCTGGGCTCCTTTGTGCGCGACACATTGGGTGTGGAGGCGGCATTGGCGGCCCTGGCTGCAGCCCTGGTGGCATGGATAGTTGCCCCCCTGGCTGGCGCCGCCGCCCTCTTCCGCAGGCAAGAAATATAACAGAGGGGGCGGGGAAATCCCCGCCCCCTGGGCCCTCAGTATTCAGGAGGAGGTGGCGGCTCCGTGGTCTTGGGGGGCTCAGGTATCTCCGTCACCAAGGTCTCGGTGGTGAGGACGAGGGCAGCGATGGAGGCGGCGTTCTCCAGGGCGGTGCGGGTCACCTTCACCGGGTCGATAATGCCCCGCTCCCTAAGGTCGCCGAACTCCATCCGCTCGGCGTCGAATCCAAAGTTGGGGTCCTCGCTGGATCGCACCTGCTCCACCACGATGGAGCCATCCATGCCGGCGTTCTCGGCGATCTGGCGGATAGGCTCCTCCAGGGCGCGGCGGAGGATACGCACGCCTGTGCGTTCGTCCCCCTCCAGCTCCTTTTCCAGCTTGTCCAGGGCCTTCTGGCACCGCAGGAGGGCCACGCCACCGCCGGGCACGATACCCTCCTCCACCGCCGCCCGGGTAGCGGATAGGGCGTCCTCCACCCGCAGCTTCTTCTCCTTTAGCTCCACCTCGGTGGGGGCCCCAACCTTGATGACAGCCACCCCACCGGCCAGCTTGGCCAGCCGCTCCTGTAGCTTCTCGCGGTCGAACTCGCTGGTGGCGTCCTCGATCTGGGCCTTGATCTGCTTGATGCGGGCCTGGATGGCCTCGTCGGAGCCGTAGCCCTCGATGATGACCGTCTCCTCCTTGGTGGACACCACCTTGCGGGCCCGGCCCAGATCGGAGACTTGGGCATGCTCCAGCTTCCGTCCCAGCTCCTCGGAGATGACCTGGCCGCCGGTGAGGATGGCGATGTCCTCCAGGATGGCCTTGCGCCGTTCGCCGAAGGATGGCGCCTTCACCGCCAGGGCGTTGAGGGTACCCCGCAGCTTGTTGACCACCAGGGTGGCCAGGGCCTCCCCCTCTAGGTCGTCACAGATGATGACGATGTCCTTCTTGCCCGTCTGCAGCACCCGCTCCAGGATGGGGAGGATATCGGACACGGCCGAGATGCGCTTATCGGTGATGAGGATGTATGGCTCCTCCACCACCGCTTCCATCCGCTCGGGGTTGGTGACGAAGTAGGGGGAGACGTAGCCCCGGTCCAGCTGCATCCCCTCCACATACTCCGTCTCCGTGCGGATGGACTTACCCTCCTCGACGGTGATGACGCCGTCCTTGCCCACCTTCTCCATGACCTCGGCGATGATCTCGCCGATCTCGGGGTCATGGCCGGAGATGGTGGCCACGTGCTTTATCTGCTCCTTACCGGCCACCGGCTGGGCCATCTCCCTCAGGCTCTCCACCACCGCCTCCACCCCTTTCTCGATGCCCCGCTTGAGGGCTATAGGGTTGGCGCCAGCGGCCACGTTGCGCAGCCCCTCGCGCACCAGCGCCTGGGCCAGGACGGTAGCAGTGGTGGTGCCATCGCCCGCCACATCGTTGGTCTTGGTGGCCACCTCCTTACACAGCTGAGCCCCCAGGTTCACGAAGGGGTCCTTGACCTCGATCTCCTTGGCCACCGAGACCCCATCGTCCACCACCGAGGGGGCGCCGAACTTCTTCTCCAGAACCACGTTGCGCCCCCTGGGGCCCAGGGTGACCTTAACGGCGTTGGCCAGGATGTCTACACCCTCCTTCAGCCGCCGTCGCGCCTCTTCTGCAAAAAGCACCTGCTTAGCAGGCATGCTTCACTCCTCCCCTTTACTAGGGTCTTGGGCTAAAAGCCCCCTTATTCCTCCACCTTGGCCAGGATGTCCGATTCCTTCAGAATGAGATACTCCTCCTCTTCGGAGCCGAATACGCCCTTGGGCACCTCCTGCCCGGCGTACTTGGCGTAGATGACCTTGTCCCCCACCTTCAGGTCCATGGGGATGCGCTTGCCGTTCTCGTCCAGCCGGCCAGGCCCCACGGCGATGACCTCTCCCAGCTGCGGCTTCTCCTTCGCCGTGTCGGGGATCACCAGGCCGCTCGCCCGCACCTCCTCCTGCTTGATCTGCCGTACCACCACCCTATCGGCCAAGGGCACCAGCTTGCTCGCAGCCTTCGTCGCCATGCTCATCCCTCCCCTCTGCCTTTCGGATTAGCACTCGCAGGCCATGAGTGCTAAACTCAAGTGGAATATTACCGCGGTGGCAGCCGGTATGCAACAGGCGCTACGAGGATATTCCAGCCATAACGAACCATCGGTGGCTATATGGAGCGCCAGAAGCACCTCTTCTCTCTCGATAGGCCATTTATTGCCTCATTTCGCCCCGGTCACTCTTGAGGTTGACGATGGATTATGACCTCTGCTACACTTGTTCGGCAGAACAGGCGTTCCAACAAGAAGGATGGAGGCGAGCCATGCGGGGGCGTGAGCTTACACCCAGGCAGAGGCGGATGTTGGAGTTCATCGGCAGGTTCATAGAGGAGCATGGCTATCCCCCTAGCATCCGCGAGATCCAGGAGGGGTGTCAGATAAGTTCCACATCGGTGGTGGACTACAACCTGCGCATCTTGGAGAGGCTGGGCTACATCAGGCGAGACCGGGAGGTATCGCGGGCTATCGAGCTTTTGGGCCCTGGGGGGCGGAGGCCGCGGGTGGTGGCGGTGCCGGTGGTGGGCACCATCGCCGCAGGCCAGCCCATACCCGTGCCTGAGGATCAGAGCTGGTCGGCCTCTTGGGAGGAGGTGCTAGAGCTGCCCGCCGACCTAGTAGGTGGGCGGGAGGACCTCTTCGCCGTGCGGGTGAAGGGGAACTCCATGGTGGACGCCCTCATCAACGATGGGGACATCGTCATCCTGGAGAGGAGGCCAGCCGTCCAGGACGGCGAGATGGTGGCCGTATGGCTACGGCGAGAAGGAGAGGTGACCCTAAAGAAGATCTATCGCGAGGGGAGGCGAGTGCGCCTCCAGCCCGCCAACCAGGCCATGTCCCCCATCTACACCGATGCCGATAACGTGGAGGTGCAAGGGCGGGTGGTGATGGTCATCCGCCGACCCCAGTGATGGCCCCTGGGGAGGCCAACTGGAAGATAAGGGCTTCCAGCGCCATCTCTCCGCTCATCCTCCCCCGCTTGATGGCCGCGTCCGTCTCCACCAGCCGCCGGTAAATGGCCCGCAGGCGGGGGAAGGAGTGGGCGCGGGCCTGGGCCACCACCCGCGTCAAGACCCGCCGCGGCAGACGCAGCTCCTGGGCCAACAGCTCGAGCCCGGCCCCCTGGGCCAGGAGCTCCCGCGCCAAGAGCAACCGGCGATAGTGGGCCTGCAGGAGGGCCAGCAGGTGGAGGGGCTCCTCACCCTGCGCCAGGAGACGGTGGAGAAGGGCCACCGCCTCCAAGGCCCGCCCCTCGCCTACGGCATCCACCAGCTGGAACACCCCCACCGCCCTGGCAGCCGATACCAACTCCCGTACCTGGGCCTCCTTCACCGTCTCGCCCCGAGCGAAGACCGCCAGCTTCTCCAGCTCCGAGGCTAAGGCCCACAGGTCGTGGCCTAAGAGCTCCATAAGGAGGCGGGCGGCCTTCTGGGTGAGGCGCAGGCCCAAGCGGCGGCTCCGCTGGGCCAGCCACTGCAACAGCTCCTCCCCTTCCAGCGGGGAGAAGTGGCGCTTCTGCGCCCAGGGTTGTAGGGCCCGCCAAAGGGGGTTCTGGGGCGCTATTTCCTGCTCCACCAGCACCAGGTGGGTATAAGGGGGCATGCGCCGCACATATTCAGGCAGGGCTTCCCAGGACCCCAACGAAGGCTGGCGACCTCCTTCGGTCTGGAAGCGGGCCAGGAGCCCCTCCACCACCACCAGGCGGTGGCGCCCCAAGAAGGGGGCGGCGTCGCAGGTCTCCATGAGGTCCTGGGGACGGAGCCGCCGCCCGTCCAATACCACGGTGTTGGCCCATAGGTGGCCATCCTCATCGAGACGGGAACGCAGCTCCTGCAACGCCTCCCGTAGGGAGAAGGAATTGGCACCCCAGAATATGTACAATGGCATGCTCTTCATGAACATGCTATCCTAAAAACCAGGACGACCCCAAGGAGGGAGGACGCCCATGGCCAAGCCTCTAGACGTGAGCGATGCGCAGTTCGAGGCCGAGGTTTTGAAGTCCCCCTTGCCCGTGCTGGTGGACTTCTGGGCCCCCTGGTGCGGACCCTGCCGCATGGTGGCCCCCATCGTGGAGGAGCTGGCCGAGGAGTACCACGGCCGCGTCAAGTTCGTCAAGGTCAACACCGATGAGAACCTGGACACGGCCATGCGCTACGGCATCCGCAGCATACCCACCCTCCTCCTCTTCAAGGATGGCCAGCTGGTGGGCAGCATTATCGGCTTCCGCCCCAAGTCGGAGCTGAAGAAGCTCATCGAGAAGGCCCTCCACTGATCTTCTGCGCCACGGAGGAGAGTTGCCCCAGCAGTACGACATCGTCATCGTGGGCGGAGGGCCGGCGGGCCTGGCAGCTGGGCTCTACGCTGCCCGAGGCCGGCGCCGCACAGTTCTTCTAGAGCGGGGGGTCATCGGTGGACAGATCGCCCTCACTGCCGCCATCGAGAACTACCCAGGCATCGAGAACATAAGCGGGTTCGACCTGGCTCAGGCCATGCTGCGCCAGGCCGAGAGCTACGGCCTGGAGGTCCACTACGTGGAAGCCAAGGCCCTGGAGAGGCGGGAGCCCCTCTGGGTAGTGCGCACCGACGACCAAGAGTACCTGGCGCGGGCCGTCATCATCGCCACGGGGGCCGAATACAACCGTTTGGGCGTGCCGGGGGAAGAGGAGCTGACGGGACGGGGTGTCTCCTACTGCGCCACCTGTGATGCCGCCTTCTTCCCCGACCAGGAGGTGGCCGTGGTAGGGGGAGGGGATGCAGCCATCGACGAGGGTCTCTTCACCACCCGCTATGCCGCCAAGGTATACGTGGTACATCGGCGGGACAAGCTGCGGGCTAGCCGCATCCTGCAGGAGAGGGCTTTTGCCAACCCCAAGATGACCTTTATCTGGAACACGGTGGTCACCGAGATCGTGGGCCAGGAGGCGGTGGAGGGGGTCCGCCTGCGCAACGTGGTGACGGGCCAGGAGTCCTTCCTACCGGTGAAGGCCGTATTCATCTTCATCGGCCACCGCCCCGCCACGGGATGGCTACAAGGGCTCCTGCCCATGGACAACGGCGGCCACATCGTGGTCAACGCCTGGATGGAGACCGCCCTGCCAGGGGTGTTCGCCGCTGGCGACGTGCGCCAGCATGCCGCCCGTCAGGTGGCCACCTCCGTGGGGGATGGCGTGACGGCAGCCATCGCCGCCGAGCGGTATATAAGCGAGCACTTCCCCGACTAGCCCCCAGCCTCCTCCAGCCAGCGGTTGAACCTAGGGGCACGCTTCTCGCGGAAGGCGCGCACCCCCTCTTGGGCATCGGGATGGTGGTCGGAGAGGGCTGTCCTGGCCGCTATATCGTCGAAGGCCTGGAGCATCCCCATTTCGGCGGCGTTATAGATGGCACGCTTAAGAAGGCGCATGGCCACCTGGGGGCCCTGGCAGAGCTCTTGGGCCAGGGCCATGGCCCGTGGCAGCAGCTCCTGCGGCTCCACTACCTCATGTACTAGCCCTAGGGCCAACGCCTCTTCGGCGGAGACGATGCGGTTGCGCAAGATGAAGTCCACAGCCTTGGCCACCCCCAACACTTGCACCAAGAAGTAGTGGCCCCCTTCATCGGGCATGAGGGCGAAGCGGAGGGTGCCCGAGCCCAGGCGGGCCTGGCGTGAGGCAATGCGAAAGTCGCAGGCCAAGGCCAGCGAGAGGCCTGACTGGATGGCCCACCCGTTGATGGCAGCGATGGTGGGCTTATCCAGCTGGCGCACCGTCAGGTTGAGGGCCTGGGAGATGGCCCGCAGGGCAGCGTAAGTGCCCAGGGGATGACCATGGCCCGGGGGAAGAGGACGGGCTAGGGCTTGCCCCTCGCCCTGGGGCTCCGTCTGAGGACCGATGTCGTCGCCGGCGCAGAAAGCCCGGCCGTTGCCGGTGAACACCACCACCCGCACTTCATCGTCCAATTGGGCCTCCAGCAGGACCTCCATCAGGTCTCGCTTCATAGCTGCCGTCATGCTGTTGAGCCGCTCAGGGCGGTCCAAGGTGATGAGGACGATGCCCGGCCTTTCTATGGAGATGACGAAGCCACGGAAGGTGCCCGTCTGCATGGCCATGGCCTCCTAGGAGCCCCTCATCCTCCCTCCATATGCTCGTACCGCTCTTTGAGGGATCTGACCACCTCCGGATCCTGTAGGGTAGTGACGTCGCCCAGAGCGCGTCCCTCGGCGATGTCCCGCAGGAGGCGGCGCATGATCTTGCCTGAGCGGGTCTTGGGGAGCTCCGGGGTAAAGATGACCCTGTCGGGACGGGCGAAGGCTCCGATCCTCTTGCTCACGTGCTCCCGCAGCTCCTCCTCCAGGGAGGGGCCAGCGACCACACCGTCGCGGGGAGTGACGAAGGCCCACAAGGCCTGCCCCTTCACCTCGTGGGAGCGCCCCACCACCGCCGCCTCCGCCACCGCCGGGTGCTCCACCAAGATGCTCTCCACCTCCATGGTGCCGATGCGGTGGCCCGAGACGTTGACCACATCGTCGATGCGCCCCACGATCCAGAAATACCCGTCCTGGTCGCGGCGGGCGCCATCGCCAGTGAAGTAGATGCCGGGAAAGCGGCTCCAGTACTGCTCCACGTAACGCTGAGGGTCGCCATATAGCACCCGGAGCATGGCCGGCCATGGGCGGGTAAGCACGAGGTAACCACCAGCGCCAGGGGGCACGGGTTGTCCGCGATCGTCCACCACCTCCGCCCTCACCCCGGGGAAGGGCAAGGTGGCGGAGCCCGGCTTGCAATGGGTGATGCCCGGAAGGGGCGTGATCATGATCATGCCCGTCTCCGTCTGCCACCAGGTGTCCACCACGGGGCAACGGCCACCGCCGATGTAGCGCCAGTACCACATCCAGGCCTCGGGGTTGATGGGCTCCCCTACGGTGCCCAACAGCCGCAGGGAGGAGAGGTCATGGCGTCCCGGCCACTCCTCTCCCCATCGCATGAAGGTGCGGATGGCCGTAGGGGCCGTGTAAAGGATGGTGACTCCGTGCCGTTCTATGATGCTCCACCAACGGTCGCGCTGGGGCCAATCGGGCGCCCCCTCATACATGAGGGTGGTGGCACCGCACAGGAGGGGCCCATATACCACGTAGCTGTGGCCTGTAACCCAGCCGATGTCGGCAGTACACCAATAGGTATCCCCTTCCTTGATGTCGAAAACCCACTGGGTGGTGGCGTAGATGCCCACCATGTAGCCGCCAGTGGTGTGCACCACCCCCTTGGGCTTGCCAGTGGTGCCAGAGGTGTAGAGGATGTAGAGCATGTCCTCGGCATCCATCTCCTCCGGTGGGCAGTGGAGGGGGGCGGAAGCCATCGCCTCGTCCCACCAGATGTCACGCCCTGAGCGCATAGGGACCTGCTCTTTCTCCTTGCAGCCGCGGTGGAACACCACCACCTTCTCTACCGTGGGGCAGGCCTCCAGGGCCTGATCGGCGTATTCCTTGAGGGGCAGGATGTTACCCCGCCGCCACAGCCCCTCGGCGGTCACCAGTACCTTGGCCTGGGCATCTTGGATGCGGTCCCGTAAAGCGTCGGCCGTGAAGCCGGCGAAGACGACGCTATGGATGGCGCCGATGCGGGCGCAGGCCAGCATGGCCACCGCCGCCTCCGGCACCATGGGCATGTAGATGGTAACCCGGTCACCCCGCCTCACCCCCAAAGCCTTGAGGGCGTTGGCGAAACGGCAGACCTGCCTATACAGCTCCCAGTAGGTGAGGACGCGCACCTCGCCAGGCTCCCCCTCCCAGATGATGGCCGCCTTATTGCGCCGCGGTCCCGCCACGTGGCGGTCGAGGCAGTTGTAGGCCAGGTTGGTCTTTCCTCCCACAAACCACTTGGCCCAAGGGGGATCCCACTCCAGCACCTTCTCCCAGGGCTGGAACCAAGTCAGCTCGCGGGCCCAGCGCGCCCAGAACCCCTCCGGGTCCCGCTCCGCCTCCTGGTAGACCTGAGGGTCGCGGACGTTGGCCTGTTCGCGGAACTGAGGAGGCGGGGGGAATACTCGCTCCTCTTCCAGGATGCTCTCCAAAGGCGCCTCTACCTGCTCACCCATCCTTGCTCCTCCTCACGGCAGGGGACGTTTTTTCAGACAAGGTATACAAGGGGCACGGGCTCGTCAACTCCTCGCCTCACCGCACCTTCATCTGCCGCTTCAGGATGGGCAGGAGGCTTTCAGCAAGGGAGTTGAGGTGACGCGTCTGCACTAGCACCATGGCTGGCCCCTCCACCTCAGCCACGATGCCCTCCCCTCCCAGGAGAAAGGACTTGAGGCCACCGAAGGTGCGCACCTGATAGCGAGCCCCCTCGTCCATGGCCACGAAGTGAAAGTTGTCCACCACCATCCGCTCACCGGCGGCCAGATGCACCTCCTGGATGGCCCCAAAGGCGCAGACCCACACCCCACCATGGCCACGGGCCCGCAGCCATACCAGCTCACCCTCGGTGAGAAGGCCCTTAAAGCCCCTCCAGGCCACATCCACCTCCACTTCCCCATGGTGAGCCAGATAGGCGGTGTCCTGCAGTATGTAGCCTTGGCCCTCAAGGGGCAGGTAATGGATATCGCCGGGGGCTGGAGGCGCTAGCCACACCTCCGCCTGGCCTTGGGAGCGGAATGTGTTCAAGAAAAAGGACTCGGAGCCGAGAAGGGCCCGCATGATCCCCTTCATGATCCCCCGAGAGCTGGTGCTCACGTCCACAGGCCCTCGCATAAGGAGCATAGCCCCCGCCTCGGCCACCACCTCCTCCCCCGCGTCCAGGGCGACACGGAGGACGGGGTAAGTGTGGCCAGGGCTCACTTCCCATCGCATGACAGCACCTCCTAAACGGCGGCTCGATATGGCTCCATTATATCGTCCAAGGTTGCCAACACTATCCCGCTGCCAGCGGTGGAGGTCAGGACACATTGACATCTCCCCAAGTGGGGGGTAGAATGCGGATGCACGCCAGGGACGGTGGAGGTTGATCATCGTGATCGAGATGGTGGTAGACAGCGTGCGGGTGAGCCTGGCCAGCTACCAGAGGGTGGTCATCCTGAAGGAGAAATACGCCGACCGCTACCTCCCCATATGGATAGGCCCGGCGGAGGCGGACGCCATCGCTGTGCGCCTGCAGGAGGTGGCCGTAGCCCGCCCCCTGACCCACGACCTATTGCGCTCAGTCATTGAAGCCCTCGGGGCCACCGTGAGCTACGTGGTGGTCAACGACCTGGCCAACGACACCTTCTTCGCCAAGATATACCTGGAAGCCAACGGCCGCCTGCTGGAGATCGACTCCCGTCCCAGCGATGCCATCGCCCTGGCCGTGCGTGTCCAGTGCCCCATATACGCCGAGGAGTCGGTGCTGGAGAGGGCCGGGGTGAGGCTGGAGGAAGAAGGGGAGACCATGGAGGAGACGCCCAAGGGTCGGCCTGCCCCCGAGGCCAGCCGCGGCCTCAGCCCCGAGGAGTTGGAGAAGCTATCCCCCTTCCGCGAGGTTATCGAGAGCCTGGACCTGGAGGACCTGGGCAAGGGCCCCGAGACCTGAGCCTCAGGTATTGGCCTCAGCCGCTGGTCGTGATACAATTCACGCAGCTGGGCCCACGGGTGGGCGGGGATGGGTAGGTTGCCCCCCACCATACGCTTAGTGGGCCTGGGCTGGTACATAGCCCTCAGTATCGCTCTGCCGGTGGTGGGTGGTGTGCTGCTAGACGACCAGCTGGGCACCCGCCCCTTGCTGAGCGTGCTGGGGGTGGTGTTGGGTATGGTGCTGGCCTTCTGGGGAGCCTATAGGATGGTAGCGGAGGCCACCAAGAGGGATCGGGAGGGCCCATGAGGGGACGTCTTCTCATCCTGGCCCTGGTGTTGCTGGCCATAGGAGGGTTCATATTCCTGCGTGGCCCCAGCCCCCACATCCAGATCAAGCCCGAGGTGTTGGCATCCGTAGGCCCCGTCAACATCACCAACACCATGGTCACCTCCTGGGTGGTGGTAGTGGTGATGGTGGTCTTTGTCTTCCTCATGACGCGGCGGTGGGAGCTGGTGCCGCGGGGAGCCCAGAACTTCATCGAGGCGGTGGTGGAGGCCTTCTACAACGTGGCCTCCACCATGGTGGGGGAGAGGTGGGCTCGCCGGTTCCTGCCGGTGGCGGCCACCATCTTCTTCTTCATCCTGGTGGCCAACTGGCTCTCCCTGACGCCCGTGTTCAACGTCATCGGCATCGTCAAGGAGCAGGTGCCTGCCCTCAACGGGGAACCGCACGAGGGGAAGGCCTTCGTCATGGAGAAGGTGGACCTGGGGCCCCTGCCCATCGCGTTCACCACCCTTTCCAGCCCCAATGCCCTGAAAGGGGAGGCCATCGAGCTGGCCGAGCCGGGGGCAGTGGAGGAGGTGGAAGCGCGAAGGCAAGAGGGCAAGCTGGTGGGGGAGTTCCTGCCCTTCCTCAGGAGCATGAACACCGATGTGAACATGCCCCTCGCCTTGGCCATGGCCGCCACCATCGCTGTGGAGTACTGGGGCATATCGGCCATGGGCCTGGGGGGATATGGGCGCACCTTTTTCAACTTCTCTAGGCTCTTAAGGGGCCTACGTGCCCTTCACCCTATGACGGTTGTGGAGGGGGCGGTGGACGCCTTCGTGGGCTTTTTGGAGCTCATCTCCCACCTGGTACGCATCATCAGCTTCACCTTCCGTCTTTTCGGCAACATGTTCGCCGGCGAGGTAGTCATCCTCATGTTCACCTTCCTCACCCCCCTCTTGCTGACGCTGCCCTTCTATGGGCTGGAGTTGTTCGTAGGCATCGTGCAGGCCTTCATCTTCGCCGGCCTGACCCTGGTGTTCGGGCTGACGGCAGTGGAGCATATGGGCGCTGGAGCAGAACATCATTAGTGCAGGGAGGTGACCCATGGACTGGTTTCTTGCCCTTCTGCCGCCGATGGCGGAGGCCATAAGGGCCGCCGCCCAAGAGCAGACCAGCATGGTCTTCTCGGACGAAGGGCTGCGGTTCCTGGCTGCCGGATTTGCCATGGGCGTAGGGGCCCTGGCCCCTGCCCTGGCCATCGGCAACATGGCCGGGCGAGCCATGGAGGCGCTGGGACGCAACCCTGAGGCCCAGCCGGCCATCCAGACCAGCCTCATCCTCAGCCTGGCCTTCGCCGAGGCCATCGGCATCTACGCCCTGGTCACGGCGGTGATGATAGGCTTCGTGTTCTAGGCGAGGGCGGAAGGGCATGCCCTTCCTGGCAGGGTTCGTCGATGGGCTTAAGGCGCTGGGGATCAACCTCCCCAGCCTTCTAGCTCAGCTCATCAACTTCACCATCCTGTTGGTGGTGCTGTACGTGCTGGCCTACAGGCCGGTGATGCGCATGCTGGACGAGCGGCGACGCCGCATCCAGGAGGGGCTGGAGGCCTCCGAGGAGGCCAAGCGCCGCCTGACGCAGGCGGAGCAAGAGGCCCAGGCCCAGATGGAGCGGGCACGCCAGGAGGCCCAGGCCATCATCGCCCAGGCCCAGCAGGCAGCCCGCCACCTGCAGGAGGAGGCCCGCCAGCAGGCCCGGCAGGAGGCCGAGCAGATACTGGCCCGGGCGCGAGAGGAGATCGCCCTGGAGCGGGACGCAGCCATCGCCCAGCTTCGCCAGGAGTTCGCCGACCTCACCATCAGGGCGGCGGAGAGGGTCATCCGCCAGGCCCTAGACCGGGAGGCCCATCGCCGCCTCATCCAAGAGGCCCTCGCCCAATCGCCTCTGGGCGACGGAGGGGATAGGGAAGGGTGATCCGCAACCCGGCGGCCAAGCGGTATGCCGAGGCCGTCCTCCAGCTGGCCAAGGAGCAGGGCCGCTTGGAGGAGTGGGCCCAATACTTGGACGTCATCGCCCAGGCCATGGGCCAGCCAGAGGTGGCCCGCGCCCTGGACGACGCCCGCCTCCCCTTGGAGGTGCGGTTGCGGGTAGTGGACGAGGCTATGGCCGGCCTGGACCCCCTGGCCAGGAACCTGGCCAAGCTGCTGGTCCTCAAGGGACGCGCCTCCCTGGCACCCGAGATCGCCCGCGCCTATCGGGAGATGGTCGACAGGGAGCGGGGCATCGTCCACGCCCTGGTGAAGACGGCCATACCCCTGGAGGAGGGAGAGAGGGAGGAGCTGAGACGGCGGCTGGAGGCGGCCCTGGGCCGGCCAGTGGTGCTAGAGGCCCAAGTGGACGAGAGCATCATCAGCGGCCTAGTCCTCCAGATAGGCGATCGCGTCATCGATGCCAGCACCAGGGCCCAGCTGCAGGCCCTGCGCCGCCACCTAGCGGAGGCCCAGACATGAGGGAGGAGGAACAGCCATGACGGTGAGGCCCGATGAGATAGCAGCCATCCTTCGCCGCCAGATCGAGGAGTTCAGCCCCACCATCGCCGCTGTGGACGTGGGCACCGTCATCGAGGCGGGGGATGGCGTGGCCCGCATCTGGGGCCTGCGCAACTGCATGTACAACGAGGTCCTGGAGTTCGAGCGGGGGGTGCTGGGCCTAGCCCTCAACCTAGAGGAGGGGGCGGTGGGCGCCATCGTCCTGGGCGACCACACCATGGTGCGGGAAGGGGACGAGGTGCGCACCACGGGCCGCGTCATCCAGGTGCCGGTGGGGGAAGAGCTATTGGGGCGGGTGGTAGACCCCCTGGGCCGACCCCTGGACGGCAAAGGGCCCATCCGCGCCCAGCGCACCCGCCCCGTGGAGCGCATCGCTCCCAACGTGGTGATGAGGAAGAGCGTGGACACCCCTGTGCACACGGGCATCAAGGCCATCGACGCCATGATCCCCATCGGCCGTGGCCAGCGGGAGCTCATCATCGGCGACCGCTTCACGGGCAAGACGGCCATCTGCCTGGACACCATCATCGCCCAAAAGGGGGGCGACCTATTCTGCATCTATGTGGCCATCGGGCAGCAGGCCACCAAGGTGGCGGAGGTGGTGGCCACCCTGGAGGAGCATGGGGCCATGGAGCACACCATCGTAGTGGCGGCCAACGCCGCCGACCCCGCTCCTCTGCAATACCTGGCCCCCTATGCCGGCTGCGCCATGGGGGAGGAGTTCATGGAGCAGGGCAAGGACGCCCTTATCATCTACGATGACCTCTCCAAGCACGCCTGGGCCTACCGCCAGATGTCCCTACTTCTGCGAAGGCCCCCAGGGCGTGAGGCCTACCCTGGCGACGTCTTCTATCTGCATTCCCGCTTGCTGGAGCGGGCGGCCAAGATGGCCCCCGAGTACGGTGGTGGCTCCCTGACTGCCCTCCCCATCATCGAGACCCAGGCTGGTGACATCTCCGCCTACATCCCCACCAACGTCATCTCCATCACGGACGGCCAGATCTACCTGGAGACGGACCTGTTCAACGCCGGCATCCGGCCAGCCATTAACGCCGGGCTCTCCGTCTCCCGGGTGGGCGGGGCGGCCCAGACGCGGGCCATGCGCAAGGTGGCTGGGGGCCTGCGGTTGGCCTTGGCCCAGTACCGGGAGCTGGCCGCCTTCGCCCAGTTCGGCACCGGCGAGCTAGACCCGGCCACCCGCCGCCAGCTGGAGCGGGGCCAGCGGCTGACGGAGGTCCTCAAGCAGCCCCAGTTCCGCCCCCAGCGGCTGTGGCAAGAGGTCACCATCATCTATTGCGGCATCCATGGCTACCTGGACGATGTGCCGGTGGCCAAGATCCAGGACTTCGAAGCCGCCTTCCACCGCTTCCTGGAGACTCAGCACCCCGACATCGTGCGCGCCATCGAAGAGACCAAGGACCTCTCGCCGGAGACGGAGGAGAAATTGAGGCAGGCCATCCGACAGTTCAAGGAGACGGTGCCATACTAGGCCATGGCCACCCTAAGGCAGATACGCAGGCGCATCCGTTCCGTCCAGAGCATCGCCAAGGTCACCAGGGCCATGGAGCTGGTGGCCGCCTCCAAGATGCGCCGGGCCCAGCTAGCCGCCCTGGCCGCCCGCCCCTATGCCGAGCGGATGCGCTGGGTCCTGGCCGACCTAGCGGAGACGGTGCCCCTCCTGGAACCGGAGGAGCTGCACCCCCTTATGCGCCGGCGGGAAGAGGTGCGCACCATCGAGATCGTCTTCGTAGGCCCGGACCGGGGCCTATGCGGTGGCCTACCCTCCCATATGAACCGCGCCGCCGCCCAGTTCATCCTGGACCGGGGGGTGCCGGCCCGCATCGTGGCCGTGGGCCGCAGGGGGAGGGACTTCTTCCGCCGCCTGGGGTATAACGTGGTGGCCGAGTTCACAGGCATCACCGACCGTCCCGCCTATGATGACGCCATCCCCATCGCCCGCATCATCATGGACGACTACCTGGCGGGGGCGGCCGACGAAGTGCACATCATTTATCCCCGCTTCGTGACCACCACCGTCCAAAGGCCGGAGATGCGCAAGCTCCTGCCAGTGGAGCCCCCCACCGAGGCCGTCACCTGGCGCTACGACTACATCTACGAGCCCAACCGGGAGGCGGTGCTGGCCCAGCTCCTCCCCCGCTACCTGGAGCGCCAGATCTACGAGGCTTTGCTGGAGGCCTCGGCCAGCGAGCACTCCGCCCGCATGGTGGCCATGCGCAACGCCACCGACAACGCCAACGAGCTCATCAAGTATCTCACCCTTCTGGCCAACAAGGCCCGGCAGGAGTCCATCACCAAGGAGATCCTGGAGGTGGTGGCAGGCATGGAGGCCCTAAAGGCAACGAGAGGAATTTCAGGGAGGTAGGAGGAGATGGCCAAGGGCACAGAAGGAAGGGTCGTTCAGGTCATCGGCACGGTGGTGGACATCGAGTTCCCCCCGGAGCAGCTGCCCGAGATCTACAACGCCGTGGAGATCGACATGGGGGGCGGCCAAGTCCTGGTGGCGGAGGTGGAGCAGCACCTGGGCAACAACTGGGTCCGTTGTCTGGCCATGGGCAGCACCGATGGCCTGCGGCGGGGAGCGAGGGCCGTGGACACCGGCAGCCCCATCTTAGTGCCGGTAGGGCGGGCATGCCTGGGCCGCCTGTTCAACGTGCTAGGACAGCCCATCGACGAGCTAGGGGAGGTGAAGGCGGAGGAGCGGTGGCCCATCCACCGTCCTGCCCCGCCTCTACAGGAGCGCACCACCCGGCCCGAGATGCTGGAGACGGGGCTCAAGGTCATCGACCTCATCTGCCCCCTGCGCAAGGGTGGCAAGGTGGGGGCCTACGGCGGCGCCGGCGTAGGTAAGACGGTCATTATCATGGAGCTTATCCGCAACATAGCCACCGAGCACGGCGGCTTCTCCGTCTTCGGCGGCGTAGGGGAGCGTTCCCGCGAGGGGAACGACCTCTGGTACGAGATGAAGGCCTCCGGCGTCATCGACAAGACGGTCCTGGTGTTCGGCCAGATGAACGAGCCGCCCGGGGTGAGGGCCCGCGTGGGCCTCACCGCCGTCACCATGGCCGAATACTTCCGGGACGTAGAGGGTCAGGACGTCCTTCTGTTCATCGACAACGTCTACCGCTACATCTTGGCCAACATGGAGGTCTCGGCCCTCTTGGGCCGCATGCCCTCGGCAGTAGGCTACCAGCCCACCCTGGCCACCGACATGGGTGAGCTGGAAGAGCGCATCACCTCCACTAAGCGAGGCTCCATCACCTCCTTCCAGGCCATCTACGTCCCCGCCGACGACTACACCGACCCTGGCATCGTCACCACCTTCGCCCACCTAGACGCCGTCATCGCCCTGGAGCGATCCATCGCCGAGCAGGGCCTATATCCGGCGGTGGACCCTCTGGCCAGCTTCTCCCGCATCCTGGACCCGCGCATCGTGGGGGAAGAGCACTATCAGGTGGCGAGAGAGGTGCAAAGGGTCCTCCAGCGCTATAAGGACTTGCAGGACATCATCGCCATCCTGGGCATGGAAGAGCTCTCGGAGGAGGACAAGATCACCGTTATGCGGGCCCGCAAGATCCAGCGCTTCCTCTCCCAGCCCATGTTCGTGGCCGAGGCCTTCACCGGCCGCCCGGGCCGCTATGTGCCAGTGAGGGAGACGGTGCGGGGCTTCCGGGAGATCCTGGAGGGCAAGTGGGACCACCTGCCCGAGCAGGCCTTCTACATGGTGGGCACCATCGAGGAGGCAGCCGAGCAGGGCGAGCGCATGCTCAGGGAGGCAGCCGTATAGCCATGCCGCTGAAGCTCGAGATCATCACGGCCGAGAGGGTGGTCTACTCCGCCGACGACGTGCGGGAGGTGGTGCTGCCGGGGGTGGAGGGGGAGTTGGCTGTCCTGCCCAAGCACGCCCCCCTCATGACCATGTTGCGCCCGGGCATCATGCGCATCGTCCACGAGGACAGGGAGGAAGAGCTGGCCGTCCACGGTGGCTTCCTGGAGGTGCGCGATGACCGGGTTACCATCCTGGCCGATGCCGCCGAACGGGCGGAGGAGATCGATGTAGCGAGGGCGGAGGCCGCCCGCCGCCGGGCCCAGGAGCTCATGGCCCAGCGCCGTCGTGACGAGATGGAGTTCGCAGCTGCTCAGGCCGCCCTGCAGCGGGCCCTGGTGCGCCTGAAGCTGGCGGAGCGCCTCCGCCGTCGTCGCGGCAGGTGAGGGCATGACCCAGGTCTCCGAGGGACCGCGGGGAAGGGGTGACATCCTCCTCATCGAGGGCGGAAGGCCCCTGCGGGGAACGGTGAAGGTGAGCGGCTCCAAGAATGGGGCCCTGGGGGCCATGGCCGCCTGCCTCTTGGTGGACGAGAGCTGTTACATCGAGAACGTCCCCGACATCGGTGATGTGCGATATATGGCGGAGGTGCTACGCAGCCTAGGGGCGAAGGTGGAGTGGGCGGGGCCTGGTGTGTTGCACATCGATGCCGCTCATGTCCGCAACGTCCCCCCCCCTTCCCATCTGGTAGCCAGCTTGCGGGGGAGCTTCCTGGTGATGGGGGCCCTCTTGGGTCGCTTCCGGCGGGCCGCCTGCGCCCCTCCCGGTGGCGATGTCATCGGCCAGCGGCCCATCGATGTCCACCTGCAGGGATTCGCTGCTCTTGGCGCCCGCGTCTGGCGCGAGGAGGACAAGTTCGTGGCCGAGGCTCCGGAGCTGCGGGGGGCACCCATCTTCATGGACTACCCCAGCGTCCTGGGCACCCAGAACCTTATGTTGGCTGCTGTCACCGCTCCCGGCGTCACCACCATCGTCAACGCCGCCTGTGAGCCGGAGGTAGAGGCCCTGGCCCACATGCTCAACCGCATGGGGGCGTGCATCCAGGGGGCCGGCACCCATACCATCGTCATCCAGGGAGTGCAGCGGCTGCGGGGCGTCGTCCACCGCAACATACCTGACCGCATCGAGGCGGGGACCTTCGCCATCGCCGCCGCTATCACCGGCGGAGAGGTGGCGGTGGAGGGCCTAGTGCCCCGCCACCTTTGGGCCCTCATCCACAAGCTACAGCAAGCAGGTGTAGAGGTGGAGGAAGGAGAGGATTGCCTCAGGGTGAAAGGCAGGCGCCCCTTGCACCCCCTGGTGGTGCAGGCCCTCCCCTACCCTGGCCTGGCCACCGACCTGCAAGCGCCCATGGCCGCCCTCCTCACCCAGGCCCAAGGGGTGAGCTACGTGCACGAGCGGGTATTCGAAAACCGCCTGCTATACGTGGGGGAGCTGCGCAAGATGGGGGCGGAGGTAGTCACCACCGGCACCACTACTGCTATCATCACTGGTCCCACCCCTCTGGTGGGGGCACCGGTGCGGGCCTTGGACGTGCGCGCCGGGGCCGCCCTCATCCTGGCAGGGTTGGCTGCTCGCGGCCAGACCGTGGTCTCCGACCTGCACCATGTGGACCGGGGATACGAGAGGCTGGACGAGAAGCTGCGGGCTCTAGGGGCTTGCGTAGAGCGCACGGAGGCGAGCTAGGGTGCTGGGCAAGAGGCTAGGCGTCGACCTGGGCACGGCCAACGTCCTCGTTTACCTCAAGGGGCATGGCATCGTGATCAACGAGCCCTCGGTGGTGGCCATTTCGCGGCGCAACAATTCCATCGTGGCCGTTGGCAACGAGGCGCGGGAGCTGGAGGGGAGAACGCCCGAGGCCATCGAGGTGGTGCGGCCCATGCGCCATGGGGTCATCGCCGATTATCTGACCACCGAGGCCATGCTACGCCATTTCATCGGCAGGGCGGTGGGGCGTCTGAGCTTGGTGAAGCCAGAGGTGGTGGTGTGCGCACCAGTGGGGGCCACCGGCGTGGAGAGGAGGGCGGTGCAGGAAGCCTGCGAGGCGGCGGGGGCCCGGCGCCCGGTGCATATCATCCCCGAGCCTCTGGCCGCCGCCTTAGGGGCCCGCCTGCCCATAGACCTACCCCAGGGACATATGGTGGTGGACATCGGCGGTGGCCGTACGGAGGCAGCCGTTATCTCCTTCTATGGCATCGTGGCCGCCGAGTCCACACGGGTAGCCGGCGACCGTCTGGACGAGGCCATCGCCTCCTATATAAAGCGGCGCTACCGCCTGGTTATCAGCGAGCGCATGGCCGAGGAGGTAAAGATAAGGGTGGGCTCGGCCCTGCCATTGGACGGGGAGCTCACCTGCCAGGTGAGGGGAAGGGACCAGGTCTCCGGCCTGCCCCGCACCGTGGATGTGACGGCTAGCGAGATCTTCCAGGCCCTTCAAGAGCCTCTCCAGGCCATCGTGGCCACCATCCGCTCTGTCTTCGAGCGCACCCCCCCGGAGTTGGTGTCGGATGTGGTGGATCATGGCATCGTCCTGGTGGGTGGAGGGGCCCTTTTGCGCCACCTGGACCGCTACATCACCCAGGAGATAGGCGTCCCCTGTTACGTGGCCGAAAACCCCTTGGAATGTGTGGCCCTAGGGGCAGGCATCGCCCTGGACTACCTAGACCTCATAAAGCGGGCCCTCCCCGAGGGCGAGTGGGTGGTGGCTCCTTAGAGCTCTTTGGCGCTTTCCTCTTGCCCCTGTTTGAGGTAGTAGGTCATGGTCTGCAGGGCCAACACAGGATCTATGCGCCGTACTTGCACCCCCGGAGGCACGCGGGCGGCGATGGGGGCATAGTTGAGGATGGCCCTGACCCCCGCCCCTACCAGCCGATCGATGACCGCCTGCGCCGCCTCCGGCGGCACAGCCACGATGCCGATATCCACCGGCTCTCGCGCCAGCGTCTCCTCCAGCTGGGCCACGTCCCTCACCACCAGGGAGTTGACCCGCTGGCCCACAAGCTTGGGATCCACATCGAAGGCGTGGATGATGCGAAACCCCTGGGGGGCGAACCCTTCGTAGGCCACAATAGCCCTCCCTAGCCTCCCCACCCCTATCACGGCCATGCGCCACTCCCGGTCCAGCCCAAGGATGCGCCGCAAGGCCTGCAGCAACTCCGCGACATTGTAACCCCTTCCCTGCCGCCCGAAGCGCCCAAAATAGCTCAGGTCCTTGCGGATCTGGGCCGGGGTGACCCCCAGCTCCTCTCCCAGGCGTTGGGAGCTCACCACTTGCTCCCCACGCTGGGCCATGGCCTCTAACACCTGAACATAGAGGGGGAGACGGGATATCACCACCGCTGGGATGTCCAAAGCGACCTCCCGAGGCTTTGTGCAATTTATAACACTCTCTGAGGCCCTTGGTCAATACGGTGGCCTCAGATCTCGTGGATGGAGCGCACCAGCGTTCGCACCACCTCGTCGTCCAGTCCCATGCGCCCGGGGAAGGCGAGGCTGACGGTGGTGACGATCCCCCCCCACCGCTCCTTGATCTGAGGGGCGATCTCATCGGGAGCACCGATGATGGCGAACTCCCTCAGGATGTCATCGGTGATGAGGGAGGCCATCTCTTGCCACTTCCCCTCCAGGGAGAGCTGATGGAGGCGCATGCCGATCTCACCCCATCCATGGGCCTCCAGCACGCCGTGATAGGTGCGGGTGGAACCATAGAAGGCCACCTGGTTCCTGGTGGCCTGCTTCAGCCGCTCCAGTTCCTCTCGGTTGCGACCGGTGATGATGAACCCCCCACCTACAATGTCTATGTCCCTAACGCTGCGCCCTGCCTTTTTGGCCCCCGCCTCCAGGTTGGGGAGCACCACCTCTCGGGTGTACTTAAGGGTGTTGAAGCCGTGGAGACGGACCCCATCGCATAGCTCACCGGCCAGACGGCACATGTAGGGGCCCACTGCCGAAATATAGATGGGCACGTGGGGGTGTTCTATGGGCCCAGGATTGAAGAAGGGGTTTATGAGGGTGAACTGATAGTATTTGCCCTGGAAGCGAGGTGGGGTGTTGTTCTGGAAGGTATCGAAGATGGCCCGCAGACACAGTATGTACTCCCGCAGCCGCGGGCCGGGAGGCCCTACCCACGGGGTGGAGTAGCGGCGCTCGTTGTGGCCCTTCACCTGGGTGCCCAGGCCCAACTGAAAGCGGCCGCCTGAGAAGTGCTGAAGGTCCCAGGCGATCTGGGCGGTGACAAAGGGGCTCCTGGGGAAGGCGATGGCCACCGAGGTGCCCAGGGTTATGCGTTGGGTGTGCTCAGCGGCGATAAGCAGGGGGAAGAAGGGGTCGTGGCCCGTCTCGGGGGTTATGAGCCCATCGAACCCTAGCGCCTCCACATGCTGCGCTGCCTCCTTGATCTCCGCTATGGTGCGCCCCATAAAGCCTGTCTCAACCCTCATATCTGCCTCCCCACGGATAGTCTTGCTGTGACCCTTACATTGTAAGAGCCCTCACAGCTTCTCACAACAACGCTCATGCCCCCAAGAAGGCGATGATCTCGGCGTTGACCAGCTCTGGCCGCTCCCGCATCAGGAAGTGGCCGGCCTGGGGCACCCGCTTAAAGGTGAGGTGGGTGAAGTAGTCGCCAAGGCGGTCGCTCCAGGCCACGGGCAGGACGGGATCGCTTTCTCCCCACAGCACGAGGGTGGGGACCTCGATGCGCCCTTGGGGTATGCCTCCCCCGCGGAGCATGGCCCGGTAGCAGTTGAAGCCTCCCCTGAGGGCGCCGGGCTGGGAGAAAGCGTCCACATACCGCTCTATTTCCTCGTCGGTCCACAGATCCTTACGATGGGACCAATGAGAGAGGAAGTGGCGCAGGTAGACCTCTATGGCCTTGCGCGATGAGCCTACCAGCTCCTCGGCCAGGGGGAGCTGATGGAAGAGGATGTACCAGATCTCGGGGAGGTGAGAGGGCTCTAACCAGCGGGCCCCGATACCGGCGTAAGGAGGGTTGAAGAGCACCAGCTTCCCTATCCGCTGGGGATAAGTGAGGGCCAGCTGTTGCACCCAGATGGCACCGAAGTCGTGGGCCACCACGTAGGCCCGCTCCCAGCCCAGGGCCTCCAAGAGGGCCCGCAGGTCCTCGGCCATGGCAGCAGGCGTATAGCCCTCCTCCGGAGGGAGGGCGGGCTTCTCGGTGTAGCCGAAGCCCCGCATGTCTGGGGCCACCACATCGAAGTGCTGGGAAAGGGGGCCGATGTTCAGGTGCCACTCGTAGTAGAAGCCAGGCCAGCCGTGCACCAAGAGGAGCGGCGGCCCCGCCCCCTCCCGCACGTAGTGATAACGGAGGCCATTGATGGTGGCCTCATAGTGGTGGAATCCGTCCTGCGGGAACATGGCCCTCCCTCCTGCCCTCAATATAGAACGCCACGGGCCCAGGGCCAACCCTTGCCTCCGCTAGGCAGCTGGCCTAACATAGGAGCACCTAGGAGGTGAGGCCATGGCCCAGGTGGTGGAGCTACCCTTTGGCACAGACACCGTTCGGGTGGAGCTGCCTGACGACGCCACGGTAGTGGGAGGGGGCGACGGCCGCCCCCGCCTGCCACCAGTCCCGGACCAGGCCCAGGCGGTGCGCCAGGCCCTGGAGAACCCCTTGGACATGCCTCGCGTGGGAGAGTTGGTAAGGCCTGGCTCCCGCGTTCTCATCGCCTTCGATGACCCCACCGTTCCCTCCTTCGGGCCGGTGCGCCGTCTGGCGGTGGAGTTCCTGCTGGAGGAGCTGCGCCAGGCGGGGGTGCGGGAGGAAGACATCTTCCTGGTATGCGCCAACGCCCTCCACCGCAAGTGGCGGCCCCATGAGCTGGCCACCGTCTTGGGACAGGAGCTGGTGGACCGCTTGGGGCCGCGTCTGACATGCCACGACGCTGAGGACCCCCAGAACCTCGTCTACCTGGGCACCACCCGCAATGGATACGATGTGGAGGTCCACCGCCTGGTGGCCGACTGCGATCTCACCATCTACGTCAACGCCGCCTGTCACATGGGCTTCAACGGCGGGTGGAAGTCCATCACCGTGGGGCTCTCCACCTGGCGCTCCATCCGCTGGACCCATACCCCCGATGGCATGTCCATGTCTGTCCACGATAACCGCATGCACCAGGTGCTGACGGAGATGGGCGAGCACCTCATGGCCCGCCTGAGGAAGCCCATCTTTAAGGTGGAGACGGTGCTGGCCAACGCCTATGCCATCGGGCGCATCTGGGCGGGGAGCGTGGCGGCCACGCGGGCGGCAGCGCTGGAGGTGCTGGGCCAGATCTTCCCATCCCGGCGCAGTGAGGCCCCCAAGCGTTATGACATCGTGGTGTATGGGGTGCCGGCGTGGAGCCCCTATGCCACGTTCGCCAAGCTAAACCCCATCCTTACCCTTATATCGTCGGGCCTGGGCTATCTGGGGGGCTACATCGATGCCCTGGGCAAGCCAGGATGCTCCGTCATCATGGCCACCCCGTGCCCTGAGGAGTGGGACATGGAGCACCATCCCGCATATAAGGAGGTGTGGGAACGGGTGCTGCCCCAGACCAGGGATCCCTACGAGATCAACGACCGGTTCCTGGAGGAGTTCGCCTCCCGCAAGGACTACATCGAGCGCTACCGATTTGGCTATGCCTACCACCCAGTGCACGCCATCCTGGCCACCCATCCCCTGCGACGGCTGCGGCATGCGGCACGGGTATTTGTGGCCGGGGCCCAGGATCCAGCGGTGCCCCGCCATGTGGGCTTCATACCCACCCCTAGCGTGGAGGAGGCCATCGCTCAGGCCCGCCGCCTGCATGGGCCGGAGGCGACCATCGCCTGCATCGCCCGCTTCCCGGGTATGTAGGGCATCTATAGCTGGAGGCCAAAGAGGCGAGCGGCGTTCTCCTTGAGGATCTTGGATCGCACCTCGTCCCGGAAGGGCGCCCCCTCGAAGTCCCTCAGCCAGCGATCAGGGGTGATGAAGGGATAGTCGGAGCCGAACATGACTTTATCTTGTAGGAGGGTGTTGGCGTACTGGATCAGCTGGGACGGGATATACTTGGGGGAGTAGCCCGAGAGGTCCATGTATACGTTGGGCTTGTGGAGAAGGACGGCTATTTGCTCGTCCACCCAGGGGTAGGCAGGGTGGGCCATGATGATAGTGAGCTCGGGGAAGTCGGCAGCCACGTCGTCGATGTGGGGGATGGGGCGGCAGTACTTGAACTTGACGCCGCCGCCACCTGGCAGACCGGCCCCAAAGCCTGTCATGCCCGAGTGGAAGAGCACCGGCACCCCTAGCTTGGCGATAGCCTCCCACAGGGGGTAGAAGCGGCGGTCGTCGGGGTAGAACTCCTGCAAACTGGGGTGAAACTTGACTCCCCTCAGCCCCAGCTCCTCGATGCTGCGGCGCACCTCATCGATGGCCTTCCTGCCCCGCCAGGGGTCCACGGAGCAGAAGCCAATGAACTGCTTCGGGTATCGCCGTACGATCTCCGCCACGTAGTCGTTGGAGATACGGGGCTCCTCTACGTGGTCCTCCCAGTCAGAGGCCAGCACCAGCCCGATCACGTCCTGTTCCGCATAGTACTGGGCCATCTCCTCTACGTCCTTGGGCGGGGGAGGGGCGCGGAAGTAGGCCCTGGTCGCCTCCTGTACGTGGGTGCGGGGGACGCCTGGCGGCGCCGGCGGGTGCACGTGCATATCTATGGCCTTGGGCATGACCCACCTCCTGTTGGGTTTTGCGATGTCCTGGATTAAGGATATCCGCAGCCCAGGCCGCCTGCTAGCCCTGGGGCGTCTCGACCCAGGGCGCTGGGCCAGCCGAGGGCCCATCCTGGCCTCCTCCTCTTAAGGGGCTCCGTGGTTTATCATAGCCGTTGCAAGGAAGGATGCCGGCAGTCGGGATGGGCCTACCACAGGCGTCCACCCATGGGCGGGGGAGCGGCCTTGGCCGCTAGGACATCTTTCGACGGGTGGGTGGGGCCGCAGGAGGTCTATAAGGAGCGCTACATCTATCTGCCCTTTCAGGTGCCCACAGGGGCCCAGCGCATCCTTGTGCGGTACGAGTTCGACGAGCCTGTCACCGCCCCCCTAGGCATGGGGCCTGGCAACACGGTGGACATCGGCATCTTCGACCCGCGGGGGATGGAGTTCCCCGAGGCCCCAGGCTTTCGGGGCTGGAGCGGCTCAGCCAAGCGGGAGTTCTTCATCTCCCCTGAGGCTGCCACCCCTGGTTACATACCGGGGCCCCTGTACCCAGGGCGATGGCACATCATCCTCGGCTTCGAGCGAGTCCAGGAGACAGGGGTGCGGTACCGGGTGGAGGTGGAGGTGGAATCGGGGCGGGAGGCACCCGCGGTCCCGTTGGAGGAGGCCACCCGGCCCCTGGCAGGCCGGGTGAGGGGGGGGAGGTTCCTGCGGGGCGACCTCCACTGCCACAGCGTCCACTCCGATGGCCTCAACACCGTAGAGGAGCTGGTCCACAACGCCCTACAACGGGGGCTGGACTTCCTGGCGGTGACGGACCACAACACCTGCACCCACCACCGCGACCTAGCTGCCCTCTCCCACCTCCCCATTGTCCTCATCCCCGGGGAGGAGGTGACCACCTATTGGGGCCATGCCAACACCTGGGGCCTACGGCAGTTCGTGGACTTCCGGTGCACCGACGCCGAGTCTATGCGCACCCTCCTGCGCTTCGTAGAAGAGCGGGGAGGGATCATGTCCATCAACCACCCCAAAAGCGTTGGGCCCCCCTGGCTTCTGGACCTGTGGGAAGGGTTCAGCTTTATGGAGGTGTGGCAGGCCCCATGGCGCTTTTATAACTGGGAGTCCCTGGAGAGGTGGGACCTCCTGCTTTCGCGAGGCCAACGCGTGGTGGGGGTGGGGGGGAGCGATGTGCACTCCATACCCCCTGCCCCTCCCCTCCATCCCCATGGCCTGGGCAACCCCACCACCTGGGTATACGTGCCCACCCCCTGGGCCACTGCCCAGGACGTTCTGGCCGCCCTGCGCCGCGGCCACGTCTTCATCTCTGCCGAGCCCGCGGGCCCCCGCCTCGTCCTGCGGGCAGACGCCGACGGCGATGGCCGCTACGAGACCCTCATGGGGGATACGGTGACGCTAGACGCCGACGCCTCCCTGGAGGTGCTGGTGGAGGTGGAAGGAGGAACAGGCCGTCGCCTCTGGCTGGTGAGCGACGGCCTGCCCATGGCCATCGTCCCCCTCGAGGAGGAGAGAAGCGCATACCGCGTCCGTGTGCCTGTGGCCGCTCGCCGTTACCTGCGGGCGGAGCTGCGGGGTCCCCGCGGCCATCCGCGGCGGGGAGAGGTAGTATGGGCCCTTACCAACCCCATCTGGTTTCGTAGCCCATGAAGCCCTGGGTACTGATGGTCATTCCTCACACCCATTGGGACCGCGAGTGGTATGAGCCCTTTGAGGCCATGCGTGCTCGTCTGGTGCGCACCATGGACCGGCTCCTGGACGTCCTGGACGCCCACCCTGATATCCCCTGCTTCCTATTAGACGGGCAGACCATTTGCCTGGACGATTACCTGGAGGTGCGGCCTGATCGGCGCCCGGACGTGGAGAGGCTGGTGCGGGCGGGGCGTCTGGTGGTAGGCCCTAACTACGTGCTCCCCGACGAGTTTCTCATCGGACTGGAGTCCCATGTGCGCAACCTCATGTTGGGGATCCGCAGCGCCCGCGCCATGGGCAGGTCCATGATGGTGGGCTACTATCCCGATAGCTTCGGCCACATCACCCACCTGCCGGCCATTCTGCGAGGCTTCGGCATCGATGCCGTGGTCATCTGGCGCGGTGTGGGAGAGGAGGCCACCACCTCCGAGTTCCGCTGGGCCTCGCCTGACGGCTCCCAGGTCCTGGCCATCCACCTACCCTATGGCTACGCCCTGGGGGTAGACCTGCCGGACGAGCCCAGCAAGTTAAGGGAACGTCTGCAATACGTATGGCAGCAACTCACCCCTCTGGCCACCACCCGCTATCTTCTGCTGCCCAACGGCGATGACCACCGTGGCCTGCAGGAGGACATTGGCCGGGTGGTGGCCCTGGCCAAAGAGGTGATGCCCCAGGTGGACGTAGTCATAGGCGATTATGGCCAGGCAGTGGATGCCATCAAGGCCGAAGTGGGTGAGCGCATCCTGGAGCTCCCACTGCTGGAGGGCGAATTCCGCTCGCCCCACCGTTCCCACGTACTACCCGGCGTCCTCTCCTCCCGCATGTGGATCAAGCAGCGCTATCAGGAGTGCGAAGACCTTCTCTGCCGTTGGGCGGAGCCCTTGGTGGTCTGGGCCCGCCTCTTGGATGCCGAAAACCCCCGGTCATGGCCATCGGAGCGGAGATTGCTGGCCCATGCCTGGCGACTCCTCCTTCAGAACGCCCCCCACGACTCCATCTGCGGCTGTTCCATCGATGAAGTCCACCAAGAGATGGAGGTGCGGTTTTCCCGCTGCCGCCAAACGGCTGAGGCCGTCTTAGAGCAGGCCCTGGGCCGGGTGGCGGCGGCCGCCTGTCCCCCTGGGGCCCCCCACCTGGTGGTGTTCAACTCCGAGGGTGGGCCGCGCACGGACATAGCTTTGGCCCAGGTCCCCCTCCGCGATGGCCTCCTGCCTCTTTTGGCAGAGGCGGAGGACGGCACCACCGCACCCCTTCAGCTGCTGGAGGTGGGCGAGGCAGGAATCGCCACGGTGGCCATGGTAGCCTCTCAGGTGCCAGGCTATGGCCTGCGCGCCTTCCGCATCCACTACGGGCCTTCCCGTCCCCCTGGGCGCCGAAGCAGAGGCCGCATAGAGAACCGCTTTTTCATGGTAGCGGCCGACCCCCGCGATGGCACCATCGTCCTGCTCGATAAGCGCACGGGGCGCCGTTGGGAGGGTCTCCACCGCTTGGTGGACGGTGGCGATAGCGGCGATGAGTACAACTACGCCCCGCCCCAGGAGGACCACTTGGTCATATCTCCCGCCCGACCCCCTCGCATCCGGGTGGTGGCGGAAGGGCCCGCCATCTGGACTTTGGAGATATCCATGGTCTACATGCTGCCCGCCTCCCTCACCGCCGACGACCGTTCCCGATCCCCCCAGAGGGTGCCCTGCCCCATCACCACCCGCATACACTTATACGCCGACGTCCCCCGTGTCGATTTCGAGACGGAGGTGGAAAACCACGCCCGCGACCACCGCCTGCGGGTCCTGTTCCCCACAGGCCTACGGTCGCCGCACGTCCTGGCCGAACAACACCTGGGGCCGGTGCACAGGCCCCCGGACCCCCGCCCCTTCTCCCCCTTAGACTTCGAGATGCCCGTGGCTACCCAGCCCCAGAAGGCCTTCTGCGCCGTGGAGGAGGAAGGCACGGGCATCCTTTTGGCCAACCGGGGCCTGCCCGAGTATGAGGCGTTGCGGGAGCCCGACGGCACCATCACTCTGGCCCTCACCCTATTGCGGTGCGTGGGGTGGCTATCCCGTCCCGAGCTCTATCCCTGGCGCCGCGGCCCGGCAGGCCCCCTCCTGCCCACCCCAGGTGCCCAGATGCTGGGTCGGTGGCGGTTCCATTACTCCCTTGTCCCCTATCAGGGCTCCTGGGAGGACGCCATGGCCCAGGCCCACTACTTCCTGCGTCCCTTGCGGGCCATCCCCATACAGCGGGGGGACGGGGTGTTGCCACCCTCTGCCTCCCTCCTGGAAGTGGAGCCGGCCCAGGTGATGGTCTCGGCCATAAAGCCGGCGGAGGACGATGAGGGCATCGTCGTCAGGATATACAATCCTACCCACCGCTCCCTACCGGCCCGCCTTCGCCTGGCGGCCCGTCCCAGGTGGGCCCTGGAGGTCAACCTCAATGAGGAGGCCCAAGGGGCCAAGGTGGAGCTGGGGGATGGGTGGCTAGAGACACTCCTGCCCCCCCAAGGGGTGCGCACCTTCAAGTTCTTCTTGTAGGAGGTGGTCGATGGACCTGAACCGCCTGCCCCGCTATGACGAGCTGCCCCTGCGCCCTCACGCCCCTAAGGGCGCTGCCTGGGGCGTCTTCGGCGACGACGACCAACTGGGCACTGTCAACTTCCTCACCCCCCAGAAGGTGTTGGAAGCCGCCCGCCTAGTGCGCCAGGGGAAGGTCTTTGCCCTGAACCTCCCCCTCCATCTCCCCGACCCACCCTTGTATGGGCGTCAGCGCTTACGCCATCACCTGCTGGACCTGGGAGGGGTGGGACGTGACGATTACCTCGAGAGCTTCTGGCTCCAGGCATCCAGCCAGTGGGACGGCCTGCGGCACATCCGCCATCCTCGCTATGGCTTCTACAACGGCGTCTCCGCCGAGGAGGTGGTGCCCGGAGGCGGCCCATTGGGCATCGAGCACTGGGCACGCCGGGGCATCGTGGGCAGAGGTGTGCTGTTGGACGTGGCCCGCCACCTGGAGGCCCGGGGCCGCCCCCTAGACCCTAGGAGCGCCACCCTCATCACCCCCGCCCATCTGGAGGCCTGCGCCCATGCCCAGGGGGTGGAGCTCCGCCCGGCCGACATACTACTGGTGCGCACGGGCTGGCTGGGGTGGTACCTGCAGCTCCCCCAGGAGGAACGGGAGGCGTTGGCCCATGGGGAGGGGCAAGGGCCACCCTCGCCAGGCTTGGGCCCTGCCGAGGAGATGGCCCGCTTCCTTTGGGACCGGCGGATAGCGGCGGTGGCCGCCGACAACCCCGCTCTGGAGGCCTGGCCCCCTAAACAGGAGACGGGCTTCCTCCATTACTTCCTCATCCCCTATCTGGGGATGCCCATCGGGGAGCTGTGGTACTTGGAGGAGTTGGCCGCCGACTGTGCCCAGGACGGCATCTACGAGTTCCTCCTCACCTCCGCCCCCCTCCACCTGGTGGGCGGGGTGGGGTCGCCGCCCAACGCTTTAGCCATCAAGTGAGGTCATGGCCGTGTCTCGGTTCCTGGCCGACGTGGCCGTAGTGGGCGCTGGCCCCGCAGGCTCCCGCACCGCCCGCCAGTTGGCCCGCTACGGCCTGCGGGTCCTCCTCATCGAGGAGCACCGGCAGGTGGGCATCCCCTCCCATTGCTCAGGCCTTATTTCCCCCCGCACCTGGGAGATGGGGGAGGTGGAGGACCAAGGGCTGGTGTGCAACCGCCTCAGGGGCGCCATCCTTCAGGTGGAGGACGGCACTTCCCTGGCTTTGGGCAGCCAAGAGGTGCGGGCCCTGGCCATCGACCGTGTGGCCTGGGACCGGGCCTTGGCCCATCAGGCCTATGAGGCGGGCGCAGAGCCCGTGCGGGCCCGCTTTCTGGCTGCCGAGCCCATCCGCGGCGGCCTCCGCCTCCATCTACAGAGGGACAGCCATCTTATGCGGGCCGACGTCCGCCTGTTGGTGGGTGCCGATGGCGTCCACTCTCGTGTGGCCAGGTCCTTGGGTCTGCCGCGCCCTCGGGAGAAGGTGTTGGCCTTGGGGGTGGAGGCCCGTATCCACCTGCCTAGGGAGGATTATGTATACGTGTTCGTCGGCCCCCGCCTGGCCCCGGGCTGGTTCGCCTGGGCCATCCCCAGCGGCCCTGGGCTGGCCCGCTTAGGCATCGGCTGCCTGGCGGGGCAGGGGACGCCCATGGAGCTCTACCGGGCCTTTAAGGAGGGGCCCCTGGCCCCCTTCGGGCCGATGCGGGAGGTGCGGTTCTACGGTGGGGCCATACCCCTCACCCCCGCCCCCCGTACCTACGGCCATCACGTCCTCCTGGTGGGCGACGCCGCCGGTCAGGTGAAGCCCTTCTCGGGCGGCGGCCTATACCCTGGCCTGATGGCCGCCTCCCTCTGCGCCGAGGCCGCCTGGAGCGCCTTTCAGCGAGACGACCTATCGGCATCCTCCCTGGCCCAGTATGAGAGGGAGTGGCGCCGTCGCTTGGGAAGGGAGCTGGCCCGCTCCTGGCACCTGCGGCGCGCCGGCCTCTACCTCGATACCCCGAGGCTGGCCACCCTGGTGCGGGCTTTGAGCCACCCGCGCCTGCAGGCCCTGGCCACCCAACACGCCGACATCGATTATCCCTCCAGGGCCCTGTTGGCCCTGGCCCGCCATGCCCTGCCTCCCCTTCTGGGGGCAGCCCTAGGGCGGCCAGCCGCCCTCTGGCACCTGGTGGCCGCCCTCCTGGCCCGTGGCTAGGGCGGGTGGTATGATGTAATGCCGATCCATGCAAGACGTGGGTCCCGCCGCCCCTGTGACCTTGCGCCCCGCTGGCCTTGGCCTCCGCTTGGTGGCCTTCGTCCTGGACATGCTAGCCCTTCTGTCGTGCCTTATGGCCCTGGTGGCCCTTGGCCTCTTCCAACTCCTCCTGCGCACCGATGGCGGGCAGAAGGACTCAGAGGGGGCGGTATGGACGGCGGTGGCCCTGGCCGTCTCATGGGTGGCCCTGGTCCCCCTATATCACGTCTTACTCTGGGCCTGGGGCGGCCAGACCCTTGGGCAACGGGCCGTCCACATCAGGGTAGTGAGGGAAGATGGGAGGCCACCAGGGCTCTGGCGGGCCGTGGTGCGCTACCTGGTGTATGCCATTTCCCTCCTCTTCCTGGGCATAGGGTTCCTGCCTGCCCTCTGGGACGAGAGACGGCGCGGCCTGCCCGACTTGGTCTCCGGCACCATGGTGGTGGACACCCTTTGAAGGGGGGAGATGAGGTCTTCTTGGACCATGGGGGCCCTACTGGTGGGGGCGTGGGCCCTGTTTATGGCCTTCTTCGTGGCCCTCACCGTAGCCCAGCTGACCGCCCCTGGCCCGGGAAAGGCCCTGCTCTCGCGGGCGCTAGTTGCCATCCTGGATTTGGACGCTGCCCTCCCCCACCTGGAGGCGACCCTGCATGAGGCGGCTCAGGAGGCGGATACGCCCAGCGTCGTTGTCCCTGACTTCCCCATAAGGGTGGAGGTGGACCGACAGGAGGCCGCGGCCCTTGCAGGAGAGGGGCTGCGCTCCCTCCTGGTGGCGGAGGCCTCGGAGCGGGTCTATCGCCACGGGCTTGGCGTCCTGGCTACGGAAGGGGAAGAGGTGGAAGTGGGGACCTTATCCCTGCCGGGCGCTTTAAGGCAGGGGTTAGGGCTCATAGGCGACGAGTCCCATTGGGCAGCGACGGCGGTGACCGTGATCCTTGGGCTGGCCTTCTTGGCCACCATCGCCCTACCTCTGCTTCGCTTACCGCCGTGGGGAAAGATGGCCTGCCTTGGGGCCATCTGGGCGGCGACGGGTCTCCCCTTGCTGGCCTTGGGCCTGGGGGGCCGTTTCGGCCTGGAGGCCTTGCAAAGGGGGGGGAGCCCCTTTGTTGACCAGCTGTTGCAGGTGGGCGTGGAGGCAGCCACCGTGCTTATGCGTAGCTCCCTAGTCCTGAGCGCCCTGGGCACCGCCTTCCTGGCCTTGGCCGTCCTCTTCTGGCTGGGGGGCCGGCCTTCCCCCTCGTTGACAAGGCAAGGGCAGGATGCATAGAATTCTTGGGTGGCGGGTTGGGTTCCCGCCTGAGCAGGAGCGGGCGTAGCTCAGAGGTAGAGCATCTGCTTCCCAAGCAGAGGGTCGCGGGTTCGAGTCCCGTCGCCCGCTCCAACGTCGGCACCTGTTTCCTCTTGGTGAGCCATTACGCTGCTGCCGGGAATCCTGCCACATCCCCCCTTACCTCTCGCCCCCATCGAGAGTAGAATAAAAGTTCGAGATGGGGCTGGAGCTGGAGGAGAGGCTACGCATCCTTGGGGGGACGGATGACGTGGACGAGGTGGGGCAGCGGCCGGCAGCGCCCCACTCGCCCCAGATGAGCCAGGCGCCAGGGGGGGCCGGCATCTACTGGGCGGCAGCCGGCGGCAGGAGGGTGCCCATCCTGCGCGTGCTGCGTACCAACGTATGCGAGCTGGACTGCCGCTATTGCGCCATCAACTGCCACCGTCAGGCACGCCGCGCCTCCTTCCGGCCCGACGAGCTGGCGAAAACCTTTATGCAGATGTATGAGAGGGGTCTGGTGCGGGGCATCTTCCTCAGCTCGGGGGTGGCGGGAGGGCCAGCCCGCACCGCCGAAAAGCTCATCGAGACGGCGGAGATCCTACGTGGGCGCTATGGATTCCAGGGCTATATTCACCTCAAGATCATGCCTGGCCAGCCGCCAGACTACATCCGGAGGGCGGTGGAGCTGGCCAGCCGGGTGAGCATCAATCTCGAGGCACCCACACCTGAGCACTTGGCGAGGATCGCCCCCAGCAAGGACTTCCGGCGCCACCTCCTGGCCCCCATGCAGGAGGTGCACCGCCTGGCCCAGCGCCATCCCTGGCTCCTGCCTGCCGGCCAGATCACCCAGTTGGTGGTGGGGGCAGCAGGTGAGACGGACGCGGATATCCTGCGCACGGCCCACTGGCTGTATAAGGAGCTGGGCCTACGCCGCGTCTACTACTCGGCCTACAGGCCCGTGTGCGGGGAGGTGCTGGCCCCACCCACCCCCGAGGTGCGGGAGCACCGCCTTTACCAGGCCGACTGGCTACTACGGTTCTATGGCTTCCGCCTGGAGGAGCTCCCTTTCACAGATGATGGCTCCCTGCCCCAGGAGGTGGATCCCAAGATGGCCTGGGCCCTGCGCCACCCTGAGCACTTCCCGCTAGAGGTCAACACTGCCCCCTATCAGGCCCTGCTACGGGTCCCGGGCATCGGCCCCCGGAGCGCCCGCCGCATAGTGGAAGTGCGGCGCAAGGAGCCCATCCGCCACCTGGAAGCCCTCAAGGCCCTGGGGGTGGCCACCACCAGGGCCGCCCCCTTCCTCCTGCTGGACGGTCGGTATGCCGCAGGCAGGGAGGTGGCCAAGGCCCTATGGCGGCATCGGCAGATGGGGCACCAGCCCTCCCTTTGGGAAGGCCAGGTGGCAGCAGCCTAGCCTTTGGCCTCGGCCACCAGCTCGGCCACCAGCTCGAAGTTGCCGTAGGTGGGCACCAGGTATACGCCGGCGGCGCGGGCCCGGCAGGCGTCCAGGATATAACGGGCGATGGCCTTCCCCTCCTCTGGAGCGCGCGGGCCGGCCCGCCGCAGCCGCTCCCGCACCTCCTCGGGTATGAACATGCCCGGCACCTCCCGATGTAGGCGCTCGGCATGCTCATAGCTGTGGAGGGGAAGGACGCCCACGATGAGGGGACGCTGAAATCGTGAAGCTTCCTCCAGGAAGCGCTCCAACCGTCCCAGGTCGAACACGTTCTGGGTCACGAAGAAGTGGGCCCCCGCCTCCACCTTCCGCCGCATGAGCCTTATCTCAGGCCCCAGGGGATCGGCGTTGGGGTTGCAAGCAGCGCCAATGAAGAAGGAGGCCGGACGACCGATGGGCCGCCCTGTCCAGTCCAGGCCCTGGTTCAAGAGGGAGAGGACACGGATGAGCCCCACAGCGCTTACGTCCCACACCCCCACCACGTCCTTGTATCCCCCCAGCTCCGGAGGGTCGCCCCGCAGGCAGAGGACGTTGCGGATGCCCAAGGCATGGGCCCCCACCATGTCCGAATGGATGGCCATGGCGTTGCGGTCGCGGGTGGTATAGTGCATGACGGTCTCCACCCCCAGCTCCCGCTGCAGGAGGAGGCAGAAGGCCCAGGGGCTCATGCGCACCCGGGCCGTGGGGCTATCGCCTACATTGATGGCATCGGCCCCCGCCTCCTTCATAAGGGCTGCGGCCCTCATGCCCCGTCGCGGGTCGAGGCCATGGGGCGGATCCACCTCCACACACACCACGAACCGCCCAGCAGCCACCTTCTCTCGCAGGGTGAGGGAGGCGGTGGCCAGATGGGGCTGGACAGGGCGCGGGTCGTCCATAGCGGCAGTCATGTTATAGCTCCTCGCCCTTAAGGACAAGCTAGGCCCCTACATCAGAGCGATGGCCAGACGGTAGAGGAACCAGCCCGCCAGAGCCCATAGGCCTAGGCCGCTTACACCCAACAGACAGCGATGGAAGAGCCCTCCCATCACCCGACGCCCCCTGGCAGCCACAGCGGCCATGAGGGAGAGCCAGCCCAAGTCGGTAGCGATATGGGCCACATAGACGGTGGCCACCCCCACCGTCCCCATCTGAAGCCCGTCGGCCACCAGGCGGGCCCCTACCGTGCCCCACCAGGCGACCCAGAAGGGGTTGGAGACGCTCACTATCACCCCCGCCGCCAGGAGGCTGCGAGCCTCCCCCGCGCCCCATGTCTCGGTGAGGGGTGGGCGGCGGGCGGCCGTTATGGCCCCCCATCCAAACCAGAGGAGAACGAGGCCCCCAAGGAGAGCCAGGGCCATCTCCACCGCTTGCGAGTTCAAAAGCTCCTCCAGCCCCAAGGCCAACACCACCACCACAGGCAGCTCCAGGCCGCTGTGCCCCAAGGCCAGAAGGAACCCGGCCCATGGACCCCTCACCACCCCCTCCTTGACGGCCAGGGTGCTCAAAGGCCCCGGGCTCAGGGCGCCGCTGAGGCTGGTTATGAAGGTGGCCCCGAAGGTGGCCGCCAGCGCCTCGTTCAATCCTTATCCCCGTCAAGAGAGGTAGAAGCCCCAGATGGGGACCACACCTTGCCGCTCCTCCTGGCCCGTCAGCCCAAGAGGTGGCGCAGGTGGTCCAGCCTCTCCTCCAGGCGCCGTTGGACGAAGGCCATGGTGAAGTCGCCCCGCGTCCGCTCCAGCACCGCCCGCACACCATCAGTGGTACGGCGCAACCCACCGGTCACTGCCTCGGGGTAGTCCATGGTGACCAACAGATCGTAAATGTCGCTCATGGCGGCCAGGGTGCGCTCGCAACGGGGCAGGTCGCCAAGACGCAGGGAGTCTAAGAGGTGACGCCTTAGCTCCCCCACTGCCTCCCCCAGGCCATTGAGGTAGGCCTGGGCCTCCACCCCCAAATCTTCCGGCTCAGGCAGGGGTGCGCCGGAGAGGAGGGCGATGGTGATGGCCGCTTCAGCCACCTCCTTAGCGGCATCGTGGAAGAACCCGGAATACAGAATGTCGGGGTGGGCGGCCAGGGTAGCACGGGCCTCGGCCAGACGGCCCTGCGCCCCCGTCAGCAGCCCCCACGCCTCCCCAAACTCCCCGCGATGGGCAGCGCGGATGGCGTTGGCCGCAAGCCTTATGGCCTCCCGACAGAGGGTGAGGGCCGCCTCCCGGGCCTGGTGCTTGGCCTCCAGATGCCCACGGAGCCGCTGGGCGATCCCTTGCAGGCGGGTGGTATCCACGGCCTAGAGGTCCTTCACCGGCTCTGGGAACTCCCCCTCGCGGGCGGCATCGATCATCTCCCGCGCCTCCTTGGGGAGCTCCATCCCGAACTCGCGGAACTTGCGCTCCACCCAACGGCCTATCTGCCGCGGGTCCTTGTAATCCTCCAGGCGCTGGGGCTCCGCCCCATACTCTTCCAGGATGGTCTGCTCGCTCTTGTGGTAGGCGAAGCGGGAGATGGCCCTCTCCAGCTCCTGCCCCCCACAATGGCGGCAGCGGGCCTCATACGGGGTGTTTATGGTCTTGACGAAAATGCTGGTGAGGCGGCCGCAGTGACGACATCGGAACTCATAGATGGGCATCTAGCTCACTCCCCTCAACCTTTGAGTGCCCCTCTCTCCCAAGCGGTAGGCGGTGCCCAGGAACAGGGCCACGAGGCCCTCTTCGCTGCGCACCTCCACCAGGTAGCTGGAGGTACGACGCCCCAGGTGGGCCTCCCTGGCCACCGCTTCAAGCCTTGCTCCCTGGCGCACGGGCAGGAAGAACTCAAGGGTGGTGGAGCGGCCCACCGCCGGGCCACGGCTGTTACAGGCCAGGGCGAAGGCCTCATCGGCCAGGGCGTAGATGAAGCTGCCGTGGGCGTAGCCGTGGAAGTTGAGGTGTTGGGGTCCCACCGTAGCCACCACCTTGGCCCATCCCTCTCCCTTCTCCATCTCCTCTACGCCCAGGAAGCGAAGGAAGGTGCTGGCCTCTTCCGTCACTCCTCCTCTCCCTCCCCTTCTTCCTCGGGCATCTCGCCGGCCTCCATGCGATCCAGCTCCGCCTCCATCTCGGCGTCCAGGGGCTGGCCCAGGTGCTGGGACATGCGCCTTATGAAGCGGGCCACGCTTTTGGGGTCCGAGTCGTCCACATCGTCCAGGGAGACGTCCTCAGAGAGCCCCTGGAAAATTTCGTCCTCGGAACGGAGGACGGCCACCCGGGATATGAGGCGCTCCATAGCTTGGGAGCCGCAGTGGGGGCAGGTGGGCTCCACCTCCAGGCCGATGCGACGGACGAAGACACTGGTGGGGCGCCCGCATGCCTGGCAGCGGAACTCGTATATGGGCATCCTCACCACCCCTCGGCCTGACGGCGCTGGGCGATCTCCTCCCTGTGTAGGCAGGCGTACAGGAAGGGGCAAACAGCGCAATGCGGGCCTATGTGGGCTGGGAACTCCACCTCCGCCTGCATCTGCCGGGCCAAGGCCAAGGCCTCTTGCCGTGCCTGGAGGAGGTCCTGGCGGGCTAAGGAGACCGTCCACAGGCGCCCCCTGTCTAGGTACCAGAAGGAGACGCGCCCCACAGGCCTCCCCAGGGCCTCGTGCACCATTATAGCGTAGAGGCGCAGCTGCAGCGCGTCCACCTCCTCCGGCGGCTCCCCCGTCTTATAGTCGATGATGTGCAGGGAGCCGTCCGGGTCCTCGTCCACCCGGTCGGGGCGGCCCGTGAGGAGGACGTCGTCGGCTATGGGCACCTGGAAATAGGGCTCCAGCAGGAGGGGCTGGCCTCCCAGACCCCCGCCTCGGGCGAACTGATGCAGGAGCTCCTCCGCCCGCACCCTTAGCTCCTCCACCCCCGGCATGCGTCGGAAGCGAAGGGAGAGGCCCGCCCACCGCCGCGCGAACTCGGCCAAGAGCCTCTCCTCGGTGCGCTCCTCCGGCTGTAGCAGGAAGAGGGCAGCGATGACGTTGTGTACGCAGGTACCTACGGTGTCCTGCGGGCGGAGCCGCGGCCTGAGGCTGTCCACATACTGGTAGCGGTAACGCAGGCGGCAGAGGCGGAAGGTCCGGGCCTTCATGGGGGAGAGACGGAAGACCCTTCCTGGTCTCTTATCCTTCAAGGCCCCTCCACCGCTCCCCGTAGGTGCTCCAACCCTAGGACCTGGCCACCCCGCCCCAACCGCACCAACAGCACGTCGATGCGGGGCTGGGCCTGACAGCCCGTCTCCTGCATATAGCTTAAGACGGCGCGCACCAGACGTCGTCGCTTCCGGGGGGTGATGGCCTCGGCAGGGGTTCCCATGGCCTCTGAGCGCCGCCCCTTCACCTCCACGAACACCAGCTCATGGCCATCGCGGGCCACCACATCGATCTCCCCCTCGGGGGTGCGACGGTTCCGTTCCAGGACCTCCCAGCCTAAGGCCGCGAGGTAGGCCACAGCCGCCTCCTCCGCCTGGCGCCCCAGGGCCCTGTCCCCCCTCCCCTCCAGAAAGGAGAGGCGGTGGATGGGCGAAGGGCCAAGACGGCGCACCGCCTCCCAGTGGGCAGACGTCCCATACCCCTTGTGGCGGCGGAAACCATATCCCGGGTAGAGGGCGTCCAGCTCGGCCATGAGCCGGTCCCTCTCCACCTTGGCCACGATAGAGGCACAGGCCACGCTGAGGGAACGGGCATCCCCTCCCACCAACGGCACCTGTCGACACCTAAGGCCAGGAAGGGCCCAGGGCCCGTCCACCAGCACCGCCTGGGGGAGCGACGGCAGGCTGGCCACCGCCTGCGCCATAGCCGTTAAAGAGGCCACATGGATGCCCACCCGGTCTATCTCCTCCGGGGGCACCTGGGCCACGGCCACCATCAAGGCCTCCCGGCGGATATGGGCCCAAAGCTCCTCCCGGCTCCTGGGGGAGAGGGCCTTGCTATCGCGCACGAGGGCCAGCCAGGGAAAGGATGGGAAGGGGGGCAGGACCACAGCTGCCGCCATCACGGGACCGGCCAGGCAGCCGCGGCCCGCCTCATCCACCCCTGCCACCAACCCCATCCCCTCCCTCCATAGCTCCCTCTCCAGCTCCAGCGAGGGACGGCCCGTCATGACGCCCTACATGTTAACACGCGGCCACCGTTGACACTCCCCACCCCCTACACTAGTTTGGGGATTGACAGACGCCTCAGAAGGGAGGGAGAGGGTATGCCCATCGTGCGCATCGAGATGTGGGCCGGCCGCACTCAGGCCCAGAAGCGGGAGCTGGCACGGGTCATTACCGAGGCCATGGTCACCATCGCCCAGACCACGCCTGAGGCCACCATCATCATCTTCGAGGACATACCCAAGGAGAACTGGGCCCAAGGAGGTGTGCTGGCCTCCGACCAGTGAGCCCCTCTTTGTGATATAGTCTAAGGTGAGATGAACGGGCGTTGGCTGAGGCAGAGCCTTCTTTATCTCCTCATCATCGTGGCGGTGGTGGCCATCATATATTCCCTCCTCCCCCGCCCTCAGACGGGCGTTGAGGAGGTCTCCCTCTCCGCCCTGGTGGAGGACGTGCGCCAGGGGCGGGTACGGGAGGTAGTGGTGGAGGGCCGTACCGTCACCTGGACGGTCTTCGCAGGAGGGCAGAAGTTCAAGGCCAAGCTGGAAGAGGGGGATACGGTACGGGAAGTCCTGCAGGATGCTGGCATCCCCATCGATGAGCAGCCAGCCATCAAGACCAAGGAGGGGCAGCCCTGGGACAATCTGTTGGGCATCGTCCTCAACTTCCTTCCCCTCATCATCATAGTGGGCATCCTGTTCTTCTTCCTGCGGCAGGCCCAGGGCACCAATACCCAGGCCCTCAACTTCGGCCGCAGCCGCGCCCGCCTCATCACTGGATCCCGTCCCACCGTCACCTTTGCCGATGTGGCTGGTGTGGACGAGGCCAAGGAGGAGCTGCGGGAGGTGGTGGAGTTCCTCAAGCATCCCGAGAAGTTCGCCGCCCTGGGGGCGCGGGTGCCCAAGGGCGTCCTCCTGGTGGGCCCTCCCGGCACGGGCAAGACCCTCCTGGCCAAGGCGGTAGCCGGTGAGGCCGGCGTCCCCTTCTTCTCCATTAGCGGCTCCGAGTTCGTGGAGATGTTCGTGGGGGTGGGGGCGGCACGGGTGCGTGACCTCTTCGACCAGGCCAAGCGCAACGCCCCCTGCATCGTGTTCATCGATGAGATCGACGCCGTAGGCCGCCACCGCGGCGCCGGCCTGGGCGGGTCCCACGATGAGCGGGAACAGACCCTCAACCAGATCCTGGTGGAGATGGACGGTTTCGACTCCAGCACCAACATCATCGTCATCGCCGCCACCAACCGCCCCGACATCCTGGACCCCGCCCTTTTGCGCCCTGGGCGCTTCGACCGTCAGGTGGTGCTGGACCGCCCCGACGTGCGAGGGCGCAAGGCCATCCTGGAGGTTCACTGCCGCGGCAAGCCCCTGGACACCGACGTGGACCTGGAGGTCTTGGCCCGCCAGACCCCCGGCTTCTCAGGGGCCGATCTGGCCAACCTGGTCAACGAGGCAGCCATCCTGGCCGCCCGCCGCGGCAAGCGTCGCATCAGCATGCGGGAGTTCAACGAGGCCATCGATCGGGTCATCGCCGGGCCCGAGCGCAAGAGCCGCGTCCTGAGCCCCAAGGAGCGGGAGATCATCGCCTATCACGAGGCCGGCCACGCCCTGGTGGCCTACCTCCTGCCCAACGCCGACCCGCCCTACAAGATCAGCATCGTCTCCCGCGGCATGGCCGGTGGCTTCACCCGCTTCCTGCCCGAGGAGGACCGCCACCTCTATACCAGGAGCCAGTTCAAGGACATGCTGGCCGCCATGCTGGGCGGTCTGGTGGCCGAGGAGCTGGTACTGGGGGAGTTCACCACCGGCCCCCAGGACGACCTGGAGAGGGCCACCCGCCTGGCCCGCCAGATGGTTACCCAGTATGGCATGAGCGAGCGGCTGGGCCCCCGCACCTTCGGCCGTAAGGAGGAGCTCATCTTCCTGGGCAAGGAGATCGCCGAGCAGCGCAACTACTCGGAGAAGATCGCTGAACTCATCGACGAAGAGGTGCGGCAGATCATCGATGAGGCCTACCACAAGGCCAAGGAGGTCCTCACCACCCACCGCGATCGCCTGGACCAGCTGGTGAAGCTCCTCTTGGAGAAGGAGACACTGGAGGGAGAAGAGCTGAAGGCGGCCTTGGAGGGCCGGGAACTGGCCGCCGCTCCACCAGCCGCCGCCTCGCAGGAGGCGCCCGCCCGGGCTGGGCAGGCTCCCATCGCCCAGCCCCGGCCGGGGCTGGCCCTGGAAGGGGGCGGCTCCGTGGCCTCCTCCTTGAGGGAGCCCTTTACTAACGAGCACGGGCCGTAATAAGATCTTCCGTGCGCCCACCACGCCAAGAGCAGGAGGTCGGCCATTTACGCCATCGTTCGTGCCGGCGGAAAACAATACCGGGTGGAGCCCCACCAACTCATCGACGTGGAGCGGATCCCGGCGGCGGTGGGCTCCACCGTGGAGCTTACCGACGTCCTGCTAGTGGCCAACGACAACGGCGATATAACGGTGGGGGCGCCCCTGGTGGAAGGGGCCAGGGTCATAGCCCGGGTGGTGGAGCAAGGGCGTGGACCCAAGGTGGTGGTCTTCAAGTACAAGGCCAAGACGAGGTACCGACGCAAGCGGGGCCACCGCCAGCCCTACACCCGCCTGGTCATCGAGCAGATCGTCACCGGGGAGGAGGCCCCAAAGCGGCGACGGGGCCGCCGTATATCTGAGAAAAAGGACACCGCTGCTAGCCAAGAAGGGCAGGTGACGGAACATGGCCCATAAGAAGAGCACCGGCTCGGCCAAGAACGGGCGCGATAGCAACGCCAAGCGCCTGGGGGTGAAGCGGTTTGACGGCCAGCATGTCTGGCCCGGCTGCATCATCGTCAGGCAGCGAGGCACCAAGATCCACCCTGGCCGCAACGTAGGATTGGGGCGAGACTACACCATCTACGCACTGGTGGAGGGATTCGTCAAGTTCGAGCCATATAACAAATATGGGCGCAGAAAGGTGAGTGTGGTGCCTCTGCAGGAGGTGGCTTCCTCCTCATGAAGGCAGGCATTCATCCCCAGTACGTAGAGGCCACGGTGGTGTGCGCCTGCGGCAACACTTGGAAGACCCGCTCCACCAAACCCCTCCTGCGCATTGAGGTCTGCTCTAAATGCCATCCTTTCTTCACCGGCGAGCAGCGCATCGTGGACACCATGGGGCGGGTAGAGCGGTTCCGCCGCCGCTACGGCCTCACCGAGGAGAAAGGGAGCAGCTAGGCATCAAGGGGCCTCGTCCAGGCGGCGGAAGAAGCAGGAGCGCTCGCCGGTGTGGCAGGCGGGGCCGGCCGCCTCCACCTTCAGCAGCAGCACGTCCCCGTCGCAGTCGGTCCACACCTCCAGCACCCGCAGCACGTTGCCGGAGGTGGCTCCCTTATGCCACAGCTCCTGACGGCTGCGGCTCCAGAACCAGGCCTCGCCCGTCTGCAGGGTGCGGCGTAAGGCCTCGGCGTTCATCCAGGCCACCATGAGCACCTGGCCTGTGCGGGCGTCCTGGGCGATGGCCGGGATGAGGCCCCGATCGTCGAACTTCAGCTCCATTTGCAAAGCCCCGTCCTCATAGTCGCACGGATATGCCGTGGCGGGCCAGGTGCTCCTTCACCTCCCGGATGGAGTAGAGGCCGTAGTGGAAGATGGAGGCCGCCAGGACGGCATCGGCCTTCCCCTCCAGGATGGCTGCCACCATATGCTCGGGGCTCCCCGCACCTCCCGAGGCGATGACAGGGACCTCCACGGCCTCGGAGATGGCCCGCGTCAGCTCCAAGTCGTAGCCTTGGCGGGTGCCATCGGCGTCCATGCCCGTCACCAGCAGCTCGCCCGCCCCTAAGGAGGCGGCCTTTTTAGCCCACTCCACAGCATCCAGGCCCGTAGGCTTCCCTCCCCCCTCGCCACCGTATATATAGACCTCCCAGCGGCCGGGCGCCACCCTCTTGGCATCGATGGCCACCACAATGCACTGAGAGCCAAACCTCTCCGCCCCGCGGGCGATGAGGGTGGGGTCCCGCACAGCGGCGGTGTTGATGGCCACCTTGTCCGCCCCCGACTCCAGCATCATGCGCATGTCCTCCACACTGGCGATGCCCCCACCCACGGTGAAGGGGATGAAGATCTGGTCGGCGATACGCTCCACCATAAGCACGGCCGTGCGCCGCCCCTCGGGGGAGGCCTTTATGTCCAGGAAGACCAGCTCATCGGCCCCCTCGGCCTCATAGAGGCGGGCCAGCTCCACAGGGTCGCCAGCGTCCCGCAGCCCCAGGAAGCGGACCCCTTTCACCACCCTCCCGCCGGCCACGTCGAAGCAGGGGATGACCCTCTTGGCCACCATACCTAGAAGGCCGTGTCCCCCCTTAGCATCTGGCGGGCGATGGTGCGGCGCTGGATCTCGGAGGTGCCATCGGGTATGCGGAGGGTGCGGGCGATGCGCCACCCCTCGTTGAGGGGGAGGTCATCGGTAAGGCCCACACCGCCATGGATCTGGATGGCGGCATCGAAGGCCCGCTGGCAAGCTTCCACGCAGTAGGCCTTGACGATGGATATCTCCTTGACAGGGATGCGGGCCTGCCCCTTGACAGCCGCCTCTACCAACGCCGCCGTCTGCAGACAGGCGTACTTGCTGGTGAAGATATCGATGGCCATGTCGGCCAGCATGAACTGGATGGCCTGGTGCTCGGCGATGGGCACCCCGAAGGCCTTGCGCTCCTGAGCATAGGCCAGGGCCCGGTCCAGGGCATACTCGGCCAGCCCTACACAGGATGCAGCTATGGACACCCTCCCCTCCGATATACCCAGCATGGCGATCTGGAAGCCCTGGTTCACCTCACCCATGACCCGGCTATGGGGCACCCGCACCCCGTCCAGGGAGATGATGCCGCAATCGCTGCCCAAATGGCCCATGATCCTGATGACAGCCTGCCTCTGGAAGCCAGGGGAGGAGGTGTCCACGAAGAAAGCCGTGATGCCCCCTCGGTGCTGGGCGGCCATCTCCTCATCGGTGACGGCGAATACGATGGCATAGTCGGCATAGGGGGCGTTGGTGATCCACTGCTTGGTGCCCGAGATGACCCACTCGTCTCCGTCGCGGACGGCACGGGTCTTGAGCCCCCATACATCGGAGCCGGCGTCGGGCTCGCTGAGGGCGAAGCAGACGGTCTTCTCGCCTCTGAGCAGCGCAGGCAGGAACTCCTTGCGCACCTCCTCAGGGGCGAAGGTGAAGATGTGGGAGGGGCCGTCCACGAAGCTGGCAATAGGAGGGGCGGTGAGGAAGGCGCGGGCCCAGCCAGCGTAAAGGCGTCCTGGCCCTATGTGCCGGTAGTACCGCTCCTGGATAAGGCTCATGGCCCGAGGGGGCACCCCACCTCCCCCCACCGACTCGGGGGCGTACATGGCGTAGTAGCCGGCCTGGGCCGAACGCTGTCGAATCTGCTGGCGGGCCTCCTGGGCCCTGGGCACCAGGTATCCGTGCTCGTCGAAGAGCTTGCGCTCGTCCCCCAGGATATCCCTGTCCCTCTCCTCCAGTGGGACCACCTCCTGCTCCACGAATTGCAGGAGACCCTCGCTTATCCCCTTCACCAGGTCCCGGATGTCCTCAGGGATGTCCAGTTCCCGTGTCATGGCCATTCCTCCTTTGTCAAGTTACACCCACCAGTATATCCCTTCTGGCACAGGAAGGGTCAGGCCCCGGCCAGGGCCCTCAGGGCGGTGGGGAGATCCACTAGCCCTTCATACAGGGCCCGGCCAACGATGGCCCCGTCCACCCCCAGGCGGGCCAGGGCCAGCAGGTCTTCTATGGAGGCGATGCCCCCCGAGTAGATAAATGTGACTTCCTCTCCTAGGGACCGAACATGGCGGAGAGCCCCCTCCACCTCCGCCAGCCGGGGATGGGAGAGGGTGCCGTCCACCCCAATATCGGTGTAGATGATGTGTCGCACCCCCAGGGCCACCAGGCGTTCCACCACCTGGGGCGCCGACATGTGGTGGCCCTGAAGCCACCCCCGGGCCTGGGGGCGCCCCTCCCGCACGTCCAGGGCCACGGCGATACGACCGGGGAAGGCCGCCAGGGACTCCCGTAGCAGGGCCTCGTTCTCTAAGGCAGCCGTCCCCAGGACGCAGCGGTCGGCCCCCATCTCCAGGTAGCGGGCGATGGAGGCCATGTCCCTCAGTCCCCCACCCACCTGCACGGGCACCTTCACTGCTTCCAGGATCCCGACTATGACGGCCATGTTCACCGGCCGGCCTTCCCGGGCGCCGTCCAAGTCCACCACGTGCAGGCGTGGGGCCCCTGCCTCCTGGAAGCTAAGGGCCACCTGCTTCGGCTGGTGAGGGTAGGAGAGCTCCCGCTGGAAGTCCCCTTGGAGCAGGCGCACGCAACGCCCACCACGGATATCTATGGCCGGGATAAGCTCCATGGCTCCGTCATCCTTCACTGGCGGGCCAGCCGCAGGAAGTTGCGGTAAAGGCGGAGCCCCGCCTCCCCGCTCTTCTCGGGGTGGAACTGGGTGGCCACCAGGTTGCCCTTGGCCACCACTGCCGGGAACTCTACGCCATAGTGGGCCACGGCAGCCACCACGTCCGGCTCCTCTGGCCGCGGATAGTAGCTGTGGACGAAGTAGAAGTATTCGCCATCGCGCACCCCGTCCAGGAAGGGATGGGGACGTACCACGCGCACCGGGCTCCAGCCCATGTGGGGCACCTTCAGGCCCTGAGGCAGCCGCACCACCCGCCCCCGTAGGATGCCCAGGCACCGGTGCAACCCTCCCTCCTCCGAGAACTCGAACAGGACCTGCTGCCCCATGCACACCCCGAGGAAGGGGCGGCCCTCCAGGATGTACTGGCGCAGCGGTTCGGCTAGACCCAGGGCCTCCAGGCTGCGCATAGTATTGGCTGCTGCCCCCACCCCAGGCATGACCACCGCCTCCGCCCTCTCCACGTCGCGGGGGTCGCTGCTGACCACCGGCCGGCCGCCAGCATGCTCCACTGCCCGCGCTACGCTGCGCAGGTTGCCTGCCCCGTAGTCGACGATGACCACCTTCACATGCCCCATTGTAAGCCACGGGACCCCGCTAAAAAACCGCCCCATCCGTAACCTGTCATCTCCAGCGTTGAAGAGCTGATGCCTCTTCTCTAAACTGGACGGTGCCATGGGGTGCGGGTTCGACAACGTCTACACAGCCCGTCTAGCAGCCGAGGAGCTACGGTCGGAGATCAACCGGCACGATTACCTCTATTACGTCCTCAACCAGCCCGAGATCACCGATGCCGAATACGACGAGCTGATGCGTAAGCTCCGGGCCATCGAGGAACACTACCCGGAGCTCATCACCCCCGACTCTCCCACCCAGCGGGTGCCCGGCCAACCGGTGGAGGCCTTCGGCGTGGTGGAGCACCGGGTGCCCATGCTCTCCCTGGCTAACGCCTTCAACTACGAGGAGCTAAAGGCCTGGCATCGGCGGGCAGTGCAGTTGGCCGAGCAGGAGGCCTTCGATCTGGTGGTGGAGCCCAAGGTGGACGGCCTGGCCGTGGCCCTGGTCTACGAGCAGGGGCGATTCGTGGTGGGCGCCACCCGCGGCGATGGCTACCGGGGCGAGAACATCACCGAGAACCTCAAGACCATCCGCAGCATCCCCATGGTCCTCCGCACCCGCCACGTGCCTGAGCGGTTCGAGGTGCGGGGGGAGGTATACATGCCCAAGGAGGCCTTCCAACGCTTGAACCAGGAGCTGGCCGAGCGAGGCGAGAAGGTGTTCATGAACCCTCGCAACGCCGCCGCCGGCTCCCTGCGCCAGAAAGACCCTAGGGTCACCGCCTCCCGCAAGCTGGACATCTGGATCTACCAGCTGGGGTGGTGCGAAGGCCCCCACCCTACCACCCACTGGGAGATCCTGCAATGGCTACGGGAGCTGGGCTTCCGTATCAACCCTGAGAACCGCCTCTGCCGCACCCTGGAAGAGGTACAGCGCACCTGGGAGGAGTGGGTGGAGAAGCGCCATGAACTCCCCTACGAGGTGGACGGCCTGGTGGTGAAGATCAACGATACCACCCTGTGGGACCGGCTAGGGTTTGTGGGGCGGGAGCCCAGGTGGGCCATCGCCTATAAGTTCCCACCAGTGCAGGCCACCACCCGCCTGCTGGACATCCGCCACAACGTGGGGCGCACGGGGCGCATCAACCCTTACGCCGTCCTGGAGCCGGTGCTGGTGAGCGGGGTCATAGTCAAGCAGGCCACCCTCCACAACGACGACTACATCCGTCAGCGGGACCTGCGCGTGGGCGATTGGGTGGTGGTGGAGCGGGCGGGGGAGGTGATACCCCAGGTGGTGGCCCCTGTCCCCAGCCGGCGCACAGGCCAGGAGAAGCCTTACACCCCTCCCACCCATTGCCCCGTGTGCGGCACGGAGCTGGAGCGGCCTGAAGGGGAGGTCTTTAGCTACTGTCCCAACCCCTCCTGCCCCGCCCAGGCCTTCCGCTGGCTCACCCACTTCGTGCAGCGCTCGGCCATGGACATCGATGGCCTGGGCCAAAGGTGGTGCGAGGCCCTCCTAGCCGCCGGCCTGGTGGAGGACCCCGGCGACCTCTACTTCCTCACTGAGGAGAAGCTGATGCAGCTGGAGCGCATGGGCCCTGTGCTGGCGGCCAAGATCGTGCGCAACATCCAGCAAAGCAAGGAGAGGCCCCTAGCCCGCGTCATCTTCGCCCTGGGCATAAGACACGTGGGCCCCGAGAACGCTGAGATCCTGGCCAACGAGTTTGGCAGCATCGACCGCTTGGCCCAGGCCAGCGTGGAGGAGCTGGCTGCCCTGCCGGGCATCGGCCCTAAGATAGCCGAGAGCATCCACCGCTGGTTCCGCGACCCTCGCAACTTGCGGGTGGTGGAGAAGCTGCGGCGGGCAGGGGTGCGCCTGGAGAAGCCCATGGAGGAGGGCCCCGCTATGGAGGGGCCCCTGAAGGACCTCACCTTTGTCTTCACCGGCACCCTCCACTCCATGCCCCGTAGCAAGGCCCAAGCCCTGGTGCAGCAGTTGGGGGCGCGAGCCAGCGACTCCGTCACCAGGGAGACCGATTACCTAGTGGTGGGGGAGGGCCCAGGTTCCAAGCTGGAGAAGGCCCGCAGGTACGGAACCAAGATCCTAACCGAGGAGGAGTTCCTCCAGCTCCTCCGCCAATATGGTGTGCAAGTCGGGTGAGGAGCTTAGTTCTTGCCCTCACCATCCCGCTGCTGGCGTTGTTGGTAGCCTGCCAGATCCAAGAGGAGCAGGCCACCCCAACCACACCATTAGCGCCCACCATCACCCCGCCCCCCGGTCTGACGCAGGCCAAAGTGAGGCGGGTAGTGGACGGCGACACCATCGAGGTAGATATACAGGGCAAGTTCTATACGGTGCGTTACATAGGCATCGATACTCCTGAGACGGTCCACCCCAACCGCCCCGTCGAATGCTTCGGCAAGGAGGCCTCCCGCCGCAACCGCCAGCTGGTGGCGGGCAAGGTGGTGGGCCTGGAGAAGGACGTCTCCGAAACAGACCGCTATGGGAGGCTTCTGCGCTACGTTTGGGTGGACGGTCAGATGGTCAACGCCGTCCTAGTAGCTGAAGGATACGCCAGGACATACACCTATCCCCCAGACGTCAAATATGCCCACCTCTTTCTGCAGCTGGAGCGAGAGGCCCGGGAAGCCAACAGAGGCCTATGGGGCGCCTGTGCCCTCCGATAGCCCTTTGGCCCTGGGAGCCCACCGTTTATAATCCCCTATAGGATACTGGTGCAACATGGTGAAGCTGAGCCGGCTAACCTCCCTCTTGGGACTCTTCTCTCAGGACATGGCCATCGACCTCGGCACCGCCAACACTTTGGTTTGGGTGCGGGGCAAAGGCATAGTGGTGGAGGAGCCTTCGGTGGTGGCCCTCGATAAGGTGGCCCGCCGCATCATCGCCGTGGGAGCAGAGGCCAAGCGCATGGTGGGGCGCACGCCAGCGGACGTGGTGGCCATAAGGCCTCTGCAGGACGGCGTCATCTCCGACTTCACCGTCACCGAGAAGATGCTCCAGTACTTCATGCGCCTGGCCGTAGACCACGCCTTCCTAGCGCGGCCACGCGTCGTCATTGGCATCCCCTCGGGCATCACCGAGGTGGAGAGGCGGGCGGTGCACGATGCGGCCCTCAACGCCGGCGCCCGCGCCTGCTATCTGATGGAAGAGCCCATGGCCGCAGCCATTGGCGCCGGCCTGCCCGTCTCCGAGCCGGGAGGGTGTATGGTGGTGGACATCGGTGGCGGCACCACGGAGGTGGCCGTCATCTCCATGGGGGGCATTGTGGTGAGCACTTCCATCCCTGTGGCGGGCGATGAGATGGACCATGACATCATCGCCTACCTTCGCCAGGTGCACAATTTGCTCATCGGCGAGCGCACGGCCGAGGAGGTGAAGATAGAAGCTGGCTCGGCCATGCCCTTGGAGGAGGAGATCACGGTCAGCGTGCGGGGACGGGACCTGGCTACCGGCCTGCCTAAGGAGGTACAGGTGAGCTCGGTGGAGATAAGGGATGCCCTCTCCGGCTCCGTCAACGCCGTGGTGGAGGCGGTGCGCCAGACCATCGAGGCCACCCCGCCGGAGTTGGTGGCAGACATCATGCGCCGGGGCATTGTGCTGGCTGGGGGTGGCGCGTTGTTGCGGGGCCTAAGCTTGCGCCTCTCCCAGGAGACCAAGTTTCCCGTATACCTGGCGGAAGACCCTATGCGCTGCGTGGTGCGCGGGTGCGCCGCTGCCTTGGAGGAGGTGGCCATCCTCCAACGCCTGCAGGCGCGTATGCAGCGGAGGCGCCCGCCGCGCTAGTTTAAGGAGGCATGGATATCCTCCCCACATTCCGGCCCCGGTCCGGCCCTTTCCTACGGGCCACCCTGTGGGGCGTAGCTCATATCGTCTTGGCATCCCTCCTCCTCCTGGCGTCCCAGAAGGGCGCCCTGAACGGGCTGCAAGATGCTGCCATCTGGGCCATGGGGCCCTTGGCCGCACCCCTGCGAGATCTAGGCGACTGGGGATCCGATGTGGCTCGTGGCCTCTTCCGGCGTCCCCAGGTCATCAGGGAGAACGAGGCCCTGCGCCAGGAGGTGGAGCAGCTGCGGGCCCAGCTGGCCGCCCAAGCCGACGCCGGCGGACGCGTCCGAGAGCTGGAGTCCATGATGGGGTTACGTGCCCAGCGGGGCCAGGATGAGCTCCTAGTGGCCCATGTCATCGCCTTACATCTGGACGCCAGCACCCAGGCCATCGCCATCGACCGCGGACAGGAGGACGGTCTAGTGAAGGGGATGGCCGTCCTGTCGGCCCAAGGGAGCCTGGTAGGCACCATATCGCACCTCCTCCCCCATCACGCCTGGGTCACCTTGGTGACCGACCCCCGTATGCGGGTGAACGTAGCGGTTCAGACCACCCCTGGGGAGGAGGTGTGGGGCATGTGGCTGGGCCAAGTGGGCGGTGGCCCCACGGTGGACATGCTCCCTCAGGGCGCCCCCATCAAGGCAGGGCAGCTGGTGGTGACCTCGGGCCTTGGGGGGCAGCTACCCCCGGGCATCTTGGTGGGCACCATCAAATCGGTGGACGATAACCCCCAGCACGTCTTCGTCCGTGCTGCTGTGGAGCCGGCAGCCCGCCTGGACCGGCTGAGGACGGTGGCCGTGCTCACAAGCCATAGGCCTGCGGAGCTGGGGGAGCCATGAGACATCGGGCCTTATTTCTCTTCCTGCTAGCCTTCGCTTGCCTATCGCGCATCTCTTTTCTGCACCATCTGGAGCTCATAGGGGTGGCGCCGGACCCGGTGCTGGTGCTGGTAGCCGCCTGGGCCCTCCTTTGGGGGCCCACCGAGGCCGCCCTTCTCCTCCCCCTGGCCGGACTGGCCACCGACCTGGTGCAAGGAGGGCCTGTTGGCCTCTCCATACTGGGGCTGATGCCCATACCATTGCTAGCCACCTTTCAGGAGCTGAGGGTAATGGCTGTGACCCTGCCTTTGGCCGTCGGGGTGGTGGCCGTGGCCACCATGGCCCATCACCTGATCACCCTCTCCGTCAGGGCGGCCATGGGCCAAGGCCTGCCCTGGGGGGAGGTGCTCACGAAGGAGGCCGTGCCAGAGGTGTTGGTCAACGCCCTCGCTATATCCATCGTCTATCCACCCCTGCAGCTGGTGCGTCGCTTTCTGGGGTTCCCGCCCCAGGGGCTGACCATCGGGAGATAGACCATGTCCGTATCCCAGCGTCGTACCGTCGGCAGGCCATCGCCCTCCCCGGCGTCCGCCACCCCTCCTCGCCCCCCTGCTGGCCCCCTTACCTTTCTTCTCCTGCGGGCGTTGGTAATCGTGCTTTTTGCCACTTTGATAGGACAATTGGTAAGGCTGCAGGTGGTGCAAGGGGAGAAGTTTCGGCGCCTTGCGGAGATCAACGCCTTGCGTCAAGAGGCGGTGACCCCTGCCCGCGGCCTGATATACGACCGCTACGGTCGGCCGCTGGTGCACAATGAGCCCTATTATCAAGCAGCTGTGGTGCCTGGGGACCTGCCCAAGGGCAGAGAGGAGGAGGTGCTGGGGAGGCTGGCAAGGCTCATCGGCATATCCCAGCAGGAGATGGAGGCTCGCCTTAAGGAAACGGCCGGGCGCCAGAACCCATACCTGCCCGTGGTGGTGGCCAACGGGCTTTCACGGGAGGTGGCCCTCAAGCTCAAGGAACTGGAGAGGGAGCTGCCAGGGACACGCCTCCTGGTCACCGCTATCCGCCGCTATCCCCTGGGCCAGGACGCCGCCCACCTCTTGGGATATGTAGGACCTATAACGGCCGAAGAGCTGGCCGAGATGGGTGGGGACGGCTACACCCTCCACGATTGGCTGGGGAAGATGGGGGTGGAGATGTTGTATGAAGACACGCTGCGAGGCACGCCCGGTCGGCGGTTGACAGAGGTGGACGCCCTTGGACACCCCCGGCGGCTGGTGGCCGAGGAACCGCCCCGCCACGGCATGAACCTGGTTCTGACGCTGGATGCCCAGCTCCAGAGAGCGGTAGCGACGGCTCTGGGGAGGGCCACCTCCGGCGTGGCGGCGGCCGTAGTGATGGACGTCCGCACAGGCGATATCCTGGCCCTGGCCTCCCTCCCCGCCTTCGATCCCAACCCCCTCTCGCACCCCCAGCTCCTTGGTCAAGCCTCAGATCTACTGGCCCACCCCGACAAGCCCCTTCTCAACCACGCCCTGGGGGAGGCCTATGCCCCTGGCAGCGTGTTCAAGCCCATGGTGGCTGCTGCCGCCTTGCAGGAGGGGGTGATCACTCCTGCTACCGTGTTTGTGAGTCACGGCTACATCACTGTGGCCCACCCCTACGATCCGCGAGCCATCCAGGTCCTCAGGGACTGGGACATCCTGGGGCCCATGGACCTGAGCAAGGCCCTAGCCCTCGCCTCCCATGTCTATTTCTACCGCTTGGCAGGGGGCGAGGACGGCGCTGGCGGGCTGGGCCCAGAGAAGTTGGCCCGCTATGCCCGTGGCTTTGGTCTGGGCTTTTCCACTGGCATCGAGCTGCCTGGGGAGGCAGAGGGGTTGGTCCCCGACCCCGTATGGAAGGAGCGGGTGCTCAAGGACCGGTGGAGCGCCGTGGACACCTTTCGCATGGGGGCGGGGGGAGGGTATCTGCGAGTGACCCCCCTGCAGATGGCCGTAGCCACTGCCGCCATCGCCAACGGTGGCCACCTCCTGAAGCCCCGCCTCGTCCTGGAGGTAATAGACCATGAGGGGAGGGTAGTGCGCCACGTCCCACGGCAGGTGAGGGGGGAGGTACCTGTAGGGCAGGACGCCCTGGCGGTGGTGCGACAGGCCATGGCCACCGCTGTATCCCAGGGCATAGCGCGCCAGGCCCAGGTCCCTGGGCTTCCGGTGGCCGGCCTGGCCACGGTGCAGGGGCCTGGCGAGGTGGCCCATGGCTGGTTCGTGGGCTTCGCCCCCGCCAATGAGCCGGAAGTAGCTGTGGTGGTATTCCTTAGGGATGGCACAGGGGTTCAGGCTGCCCAGGTAGCCTCTCGCATCTTCCAGGCCTGGTGGGAGGGGCGCCCATGAGCTGGCGGGAGATCTCACGGCGGTGGGACCCCTGGATGGTTGTAGTGGCCCTGGCTTTGGCCGCCTATGGGGGCCTCATCATCTACAGCGCCTCCCTTAGCGCCTTCCCAGATGGGGTCACAGGGCTGGACCACCCAGTGGTGAAGCAGGGGTTGGCAGTGGCATTGGGCCTCACCCTCATGGTGGCGGTGATGGCGGTGCCATTTCGGGTGTGGGCCCTGGCCGCCCCAGTTCTGTATGGCCTCACCCTCGTCCTGCTGGTGATGGTGCTGTTGGTGGGCCAGGCATCCCTTGGGGCTAGGCGCTGGCTGGACTTGGGCCTGGTGCAGGTCCAGGTGTCGGAGATGGCCAAGTTGGCCACTGTCATCGTCCTGGCCCGCTTCTTCTCCCAGCGGTGGCGGGAGATGGGGAAGGTGGGCAACCTCCTCCTCTCCCTGGGGCTGGCCGCCGTGCCTGCCCTCCTGGTAATAGTGGAGCCGGACCTGGGCACGGCCATCATCTTCGGCGTTGTGTGGGTGGTGATGGCCCTGATAGGGGGGGCCCGCCCTAGCCACGTGGGGATGGTGGTGGCCCTGGTGCTGCTCTCTATTCCTCTCACGGTGGCTGTGGCCTTGGCCGACTATCAGCGGGAAAGGCTGGCCCTCTTCTTCAACCCCAACCTGGACCCCCTGGGGGGAGGGTTCAACATCCTGCAAGCGGAGATAGGCATCGGGGCGGGCGGCCTGTGGGGGCGGGGCCTTTTCCAGGGCACCCAGACCCAACTGGACTTCCTGCAGGCGGCCAGCACCGATTATGCCTTCGCCGTGCTGGGGGAGGAGCTAGGCCTTATGGGAGCCCTCTTTCTGCTCGCCCTGTACGCGTTCTTGCTGTTCCGCCTCATCAGGGCAGCCGCTTTGGCCCATGACCTCTTCGCCCGCCTGTTGGTGATAGGTTTGGCTGTGACGCTGCTGACGCAGGTATTCATCAACATAGGGGTCAACGTGCGCCTGTTACCCGTTACCGGCATCCCCTTGCCCCTGGTCTCCCAGGGTGGCACTTCTACGGTCATCACCATGGTGGCCCTGGGCATAGCGCAGGGGGTGCTGCTGCGGCAGGCGCCCTTCAACCTCTAGGCCAGGCCAGGGCCAGGGCCTCCCTAATGGTGGAGGCTGCCAGCACCTCCGTGCCAGGCTCCGAGGGCCGCCGCAAGGCAGCCCTGGGCACCAGGGCACGCTGGAACCCCAGGCGTCGGGCCTCGGCCAGGCGCCGCTCCAGATGGGGTACATAACGCAGCTCCCCCGAGAGCCCCACCTCCCCCATGACCACCATGTCCTGCGGAAGGGGATGGCCGCGGTGGCTAGAGATGATGGCCAGGGCTATGGCCAGGTCGGCCGCCGGCTCCGCCACCCGCAGGCCCCCCACGGCCGAGACTATAACGTCCTGATTGCCCAGGGGGAGGCCGAGACGCCGCGATAGCACGGCCGTCACCACCAGCAGCCGCCCCAAGTCCACCCCATTGGCGATGCGCCGCGGCACCTGGGAGAAGGAAGGGCTGGTAAGGGCCTGCACCTCCACCAGGAGGGGCCGGCTCCCCTCCATGGTAGCCATCACCACCGAGCCCACGGCCTCCGAACCCCGCCCCGATAGAAACAGGGCCGATGGGTTCTCCACTTCCAGTAGCCCCTCCTCCGTCATCTCGAAGACCCCCACCTCGGCCGCCGAGCCGAACCGGTTCTTCACCCCCCGCAGGAGACGGTAGCTGCTGTACTTCTCCCCCTCTAAGTAGAGGACCACGTCCACCATGTGCTCCAGCATCTTGGGGCCGGCGATGTCACCCTCCTTGGTGACGTGGCCAACGATGATCACCGGCACGCCCCGGCCCTTGGCCCACCGCATGAGCTGGAGGGTGCACTGGCGCACCTGCACCACGCTGCCAGGCGTCTGCGGCACTGCCTCACTGTACACAGTCTGGATGGAGTCCACCACCATCAGGGAGGGGCGGAGGGCGTCGGCTTGGGCGAGCACGGCCTCCAGGTTGGTCTCCGCCAGCACATAGAGGCCATGGCCCCCTATCGCCAGCCGTCGCGCCCGCATGCCCACCTGCTGCGCCGACTCCTCGGCCGAAACATAAAGGACGGGACCACGGCCGTCGGCGGCCACCCTTCCTGCCGCCTGCAGGATGAGGGTGGACTTGCCCACCCCGGGGTCGCCGCCGATGAGCACAAGGGACCCGGGCACCAGGCCTCCCCCCAGCACCCGGTCCATCTCGCCAAGGCCCACCCGTAGCCGCGGCTCCTCCTCGCCCCAAAGGGAGGTTACCTCCTTGGGCACCGCCTCCCACCCTGGGCGGGGCATCTCCACCGCCTCCAAGAAAGTGTTCCAGGCACCGCACTGGGGGCAACGCCCCAGCCACTTGGGGGCATAATGCCCGCACTCGCCGCAGACGAAGAGGGGACGGCGGGCCTTGGAACTCACGTTCTAATTATGACCCAGGGGACGCCTGCCTTCAAGGCCAGGGTGGGCAACATGCTCATATGGCCCGCAGGCAGCCCTTAGGCCAGGGCAGGCTGGGAGGCGTTGATAAGGACGATCTCCCCGTTCTGGACATCGATGCGGACCGTGTCACCCTCGCGGAACCGCTCCGCCAGGATGGCCTCCGAGAGGCGGTCCTCGATCTCCGTCTCGATGAGGCGACGCAGGGGGCGCGCCCCGAAGACAGGGTCGTACCCTTTCTCCCCCAGCCACTCCTTGGCCGCCTCCGTCAGCTCCATCTTGATGCCCTTGAGAACCACCCGCTTCTCCACCTCCCTCACCTCTTTCTCCACGATCTGGCGGATGTGGTCCTTGGTGAGGGGGTGGAAGACCACCACGGCATCGAGGCGGTTGATGAACTCCGGCCTGAAGACGCGCTTCATGGCCTCCAACACCTTCTCCTTCATCCGCTCATACTGCTCCTGGAAGCTCTGGGCCTCCTCCCTCTTGGTAGCGAAGCCCAGGGCCTGCTCCTTGCGGATGAGATCGGAGCCCACGTTGGAGGTCATGATGATGATGGTGTTGCGGAAGTCCACCCGCCTTCCCTTGGCGTCCGTCAGGTGGCCATCGTCGAAGATCTGGAGCAGCATGTTGAAGACGTCCGGATGGGCCTTCTCGATCTCGTCCAAAAGGATGAGCATGTGGGGCTTACGCCGCACGGTGTCGGTGAGCTGAGCGGCGTCCTCGTAGCCCACATACCCGGGGGGCGCGCCGATGAGCCTGGAGACGTTGTGCTTCTCCATGAACTCGCTCATGTCCAGGCGGAGCATGGCGTCCTCGGAGCCGAACATGAACTCGGCCAGGGCCCGCGCCAGGTAGGTCTTGCCTACCCCTGTGGGCCCCAGGAACAGGAAGACGCCCACCGGCCGCCTGGGGTCCTTGAGGCCGGCCCTGGCCCGCCGCACAGCCCGCGCCACCGTGCGTATGGCCTCGTCTTGGCCCACGATCTTCTCATGGAGGGCCTCCTCCATCTTGAGGAGCCGCTGCGACTCCTCGGAGGCGATGCGGGTGACGGGGATGCCCGTCCACATGGAGACGACCTCACAGATGTCCTCGGCGGTGACCACCGGCTTCTCCTCCATGCGCCGGGCCCGCCAGTCGGCCTCCAGGGCCTTGATACGCTCCTGTAGCTTGGCCTCCCTCTCCCGCAGCTCGGCGGCCAGCTCGTACTGTTGCTGGCTTATGGCCTGCTCCTTCTCCCGACGCAGCCCCTCCAGCCCCTTCAGGGCCTCCTGCAGGGAGGGCGGTGCGTAAGAGCGGCGGATACGCACCCGAGAGGCGGCCTCGTCCATCAGGTCTATGGCCTTGTCGGGCAGGAAGCGGTCGGGCACGTAGCGGGCGGCCAGCTCGGCAGCGGCCTTCACCGCCTCATCGCTTATGATGAGACCATGGTGCTCCTCATAGCGGTGCTTGATGCCCCGCAGGATCTCCAGCGTCTCCTCCACTGTGGGCTCGTTGACCAGGATGGGCTGGAGGCGCCGCTCCAGAGCGGCATCCTTCTCGATATACTTGCGGTAGTCGTCCAGGGTGGTGGCCCCGATGACCTGGATCTCGCCCCGCGCCAAGGAGGGCTTGAGGATGTTGGCGGCATCCACCGCCCCCTCAGCCGCGCCCGCCCCCACCAGCATGTGCATCTCGTCGATGAAGAGGATGCAGTTGCCGGCGTTCTTCAGCTCCTCGATGACCTTCTTGAGGCGCTCCTCAAACTCGCCCCGGTACTTGGTGCCGGCCACCAAGGCCCCTATGTCCAGGGTGACGATGCGCTTGCCCTGCAGCATCTCCGGCACCTCGCCCCGGACGATGCGCTGGGCCAGCGCCTCCACGATGGCTGTCTTCCCCACTCCAGGCTCGCCAATGAGGACGGGGTTGTTCTTGGTGCGACGGGAGAGGATCTGGATGGCCCGCTCGATCTCCCGGTCGCGCCCGATGACCGGGTCCAGTTTCCCCTGGCGGGCCAGGGCGGTGAGGTCCACCCCCAGCTGGTCCAGGGTGGGGGTGCGGGCCACAGCCCGGGGCTGCGCTCCCCCCTGCTGGGGCATGCTCTGGGAGAGGACGCGGGTCACCTCCGCCCGCACCTTCTCCAGGCTCACACCCAGGCTCTCCAGGACGCCGGCAGCTATCCCCTCCCCTTCCCGCACCAGGCCCAGGAGGAGGTGCTCGGTGCCAATGTACTGGTGGCCCAGGCGGCGCGCCTCGTCCACCGCCAGCTCGATGACTTTCTTGGCCCTGGGGGTGAGGCCGATCTCGCCGGTGACGGCCTTGTCGCCCCGGCCGATGATGAACTCTACCGCCGAGCGCACCTTGGCCAGGTCCACGCCCAGGTTGGCCAGAACCTTGGCCGCCACCCCCTCACCCTCGCGCACCAGCCCCAGGAGGATATGCTCGGTGCCGATGTAGTTATGGTTGAAGCGCAAGGCCTCCTCTTGCGCCAGGGTGAGGACTCTCCTCGCCCGTTCTGTGAACTTCTCGAAGCGGTCAGCCATGCTCCCTCCCCGCACTCTATACCTTAACGCGGCACCGCCCCTTCTTTCTAGTCGGGGGGCTGGGAACCGCCCAGGCGGCCCCGCACCTCCGGAGGGGCGAAGATGACCGCCCCTGTCTGGTCGAAGACCCATCCATGGGCCTCCGCCTCCGTGCGCGCCTGTTTAAGGGAGAGGCTGAGGCGGCATCGGTCACGCTCGATGCGTAGGATCTTCACCGGCACCACCTCCCCCTCATGGAGTAGCTGCCCAGGGTGCTCCAGGTGGTGATCGCTCAGCTCCGATATGTGAATGAGCCCCTCCACCTTCCCCTCCACCCGCACGAAGGCGCCGAAGGGGGTGAGCTTGGTGACCACCCCGGGCACCACGTCCCCCTCCTGGTAGGCGGCCACCAGGGCCTCCCAGGCCTCGGCCTGGGCCCGGCGCAGGGAGAGGCTTATGCGCCCCGTCTCCTGGTCTACCTTGGTGACCATCACCTGCACCTGGTCCCCCACTTGGGGAGGGGGATCACCTGGGCCCCAGGAGAGCTCCGAGAGGGGTACCAGCCCCTCCACGCCCCCCAGGTCCACGAAGACGCCGAAGTCGCGGATGTTGATGATGCGCCCCATCCGCACCTGCCCCTCCGCCAGCTCCTGCAGCAGGGCCTGGCGTTGCTCCGCCTGGGCCGCCTTCTCCGAGACGATGACCCGCCCCTTCTTGCGGTTGATCTCTAGCACCTTGACGGTGAGGACCTTGCCCACCCAACGGGGCAGGAGGCTTTCGCGGGCCGAGCGCTCCGGGGCGGCTACCATCTGGGAGGCGGGCAGGAAGCACCTCACCCCTTCCAGGCTGAGGATGAGGCCACCACGGTTGTGGCCCACCACTGGCGCCTGGAACGCCTCGTTGCGTTGGAACCTCTCCTCCAGCAACCGCCACCCCTCCTCTCCGCGGGCCCGGTCTAGGGAGAGGATGGCCTGGCCCTCGGCGTTCTCAGTGCGAAGGACATAGGCGGTGATGCGCTGGCCGGGGGCCAGGGCCTCCGCCCCCTGCGGCCCCAGGCAGGTCATCTCCCCATAGGGGATGAGCCCTTCCGTCTTGGCCCCCACATCCACCAGGACGCCTTCCCGCGTGCGGCCCACCACCACGCCCTCCACCAGCTCGCCGCGGCGAACGTAACGGTAGGCCCCACCGGCCTGGAGGAGCTGGGCCATGGTCTCCCGGGGCTCGGACGGTGGGCTACTTTTGTCCCTCAAGGGCACCTCCCCAACTGGGCTGGGCCACAGGCCCTGCCCCTTCATTATACACCGGTAGGAGGTGTGAAGGAGAAAAAAGGGGCCCCTGGCAGCGGCCTATTTTCCCAGCGGGTTGCCCCGCCAGTATCGTCGGCGCTGGGGCGTTTCACGACCGTGTTCGGGATGGGAACGGGTGGGTCCGCCCCGCTCTAGCCACCAGGGGCCCTTCTTAGCCGAATAGGGAGGGATGGTAGCGGGGGTGGGATTCGAACCCACGACCTCCGGGTTATGAGCCCGGCGAGCTGCCGCTGCTCCACCCCGCGTCCTGTTCAAGCCCCAAGCCTGGTTGTGGGTGCGGTGGTACGGTGGCCAAGCCCTCGGCCATTAGTACGGCTCAGCTCAACCGGTTGCCCGGCTTACACCTGCCGCCTATCAAGCGGGTAGTCTTCCCGCGGCCTTACCCCCTTATGGGGTGGGAGGCCTCATCTTGGGGAGGGTTTCGCGCTTAGATGCTTTCAGCGCTTATCCCGTGCGGACATGGCTACCCGGCTTTTTGCCCCTGGCGGGACAACCGGCACACCAGAGGTCCGCCCAGCCCGGTCCTCTCGTACTAGGGCCAGCACCCCTCAAGCCTCCTGCGCCCACGGCGGATAGAGACCGACCTGTCTCACGACGGTCTGAACCCAGCTCACGTGCCCCTTTCATGGGCGAACAGCCCAACCCTTGGGACCTTCTCCAGCCCCAGGATGGGACGAGCCGACATCGAGGTGCCAAACCGGGCCGTCGATGTGAACTCTTGGGCCCGATCAGCCTGTTATCCCCGGGGTAGCTTTTATCCGATAAGCCACGGCCCTCCCACGCGGTACCGTGGGATCACTTGGCCCGGGTTTCCCCCCTGCTCGGCTTGTGGGCCTCGCAGTCAAGCCCCCTTATGCCCATACACTCACCGGCTGATTGCCATCCAGCCTGAGGGGACCTTTGGACGCCTCCGTTACCCTTTAGGAGGCGACCGCCCCAGTCAAACTGCCCACCAGGCGCTGTCCCCACTTGCGCAGGTTAGGAGATAGACCAGAGAAGAGTGGTATTTCACCGGCGGCTCCCCCCCAGCCGGAGCCGGGGGTTCTCAGCCTCCCACCTATCCTACGCATCCCTGGCCCGTCTCCAACGCCAAGCTGCAGTAAAGCTCCACGGGGTCTTCTTGTCCCGCCGCGGGTAGCCCGCATCTTCACGGGCCCTGCAGTTTCACCGCGCCCCCCGTCGAGACAGCGCCCCAGTCGTTACGCCTTTCGTGCGGGTCGGAACTTACCCGACAAGGAATTTCGCTACCTTAGGACCGTCAGAGTTACGGCCGCCGTTCACCGGGGCTTCGGTTTGGGGCTCATCACCCCTCCCCTTAACCTTCCGGCACTGGGCAGGCGTCGGCCCCTATACTTCGGGTTTCCCCTTGGCAGGGACCTGTGTTTTTGTTAAACAGTCGCCAGGGCCTCTTCGCTGCGACCCTCCAGAGCTCCGGGGGCGAGCCCCTTCACCCCAGAGGGCACCCCTTCTCCCGAAGTTACGGGGTCAACTTGCCGAGTTCCTTGACGGGGGATCACGCGTCCACCTTAGGGCGTTTACCCCAGGCCACCTGTGTCGGTTTCCGGTACGGGCACCGCCATGACATGGGCGGCGAGGCTTTTCTAGCCAGTGTGGGCTCGGCCAGCTCGGCTTGACCGAAGTCTCCCCTCGCCCCGGGCCCTCCGCTTGACCTGGGGGCGGATTTGCCTACCCCCAGACGCCTATGACCCAGGGACGGGCCGTGTCCAGTGGGCCCGCCCAGCCTACCCTCCTGGGTCCCCCCTCCGCCTCGTAGCGCCATGACGGTGGGGCCGGAATGTTGACCGGCTATCCATCGGCTTCGCCTCTTCGGCTTAGCCTTAGGTCCCGCCTAACCCTACGCGGACGATCCTTCCGTAGGAAGCCTTGGCCATTCGGTGGGCAGGATTCTCACCTGCCTCTTGCTACTCGTGCCGGCATTCTCACTCCTGGCCGCTCCAGCAGCCCTCGCGACCTGCCTTCAACGCTGGCCAGGACGCTCCCCTACCGCCCACAAGGCCCGAGGGCCTTGCGGGCCCGCGGCTTCGGCGGTGGGCTTGAGCCCCGCTACATTTTCGGCGCAGGGCAGCATCGGCCGGTGAGCTGTTACGCACTCTTTAAAGGATGGCTGCTTCTAAGCCAACCTCCCGGCTGTCTCCGCCGCCCCACCTCCTTCGCCACTTAGCCCACTCTTAGGGGCCTTAGCCGGCGGTCTGGGTTGTTCCCCTCTCGTCCGTGAAGCTTATCCCTCACGGGCTCACTCCCAGGGCATCCTCTGCCGGCATTCGCGGTTTGGTTGGGTTTGGTAGGCTTGTTTGCCCCCTAGCCCATCCAGAGCCCTACCTCCGGCAGAGCCCTCCCTGAGGCTGCACCTAAATGCATTTCGGGGAGAACCAGCTATCTCCGGGCTCGGTTGGCATTTCACCCCTACCCACAGCTCATCCGATGGCTTTGCACCGCCAACCGGTTCGGGCCTCCACGTGGGTGTTACCCACGCTTCACCCTGGCCATGGGTAGCTCGCCCGGTTTCGGGCCGGATCCCGGCGACCTGCCTCCCTAAGGAGGCGACGCCCTCTTCGGACTCGCTTTCGCTGCGGCTCCGGGAGCTCCCTCCCTTAACCTAGCCACCGAGATCCACTCGCCGGCTCATACTTCAATAGGCACGCCGTCACCCGGGCATGGCCCAGGCTCCGACGGTTTGTGGGCACGCGGTTTCAGGATCTTTTAACTCCCCTCCCGGGGTCCTTTTCACCTTTCCCTCACGGTACTGGTGCACTATCGGTCGCCGGAGGTATTTAGCCTTGGAGGGTGGTCCCCCCAGATTCCCACGGGGTTTCACGTGCCCCATGGTACTTGGGAACACAGGCCAGGGAGGCCCCTGCCCTTTCGCCTACGGGGCTTTCACCCTCTCTGGCGGCCCGTTCCAGGGTCCTTCGGCTAGGGCGGAGCTTTGTAACTCCCCGGGCCAGCCACGGCTGGCCCCACCTGTGCCCCACAACCCCAGGCGGGCAATAGCCCGTGGGCCGTTACCCTCCCGCCTGGTTTAGGCTCCTCCCCGTTCGCTCGCCACTACTAGGGGAATAGTCTCTTTTCCTCGGGGTACTAAGATGTTTCAGTTCCCCCGGTTCCCACTCCCCGCCAGAGGCGGGGAGCGCCCTGGCTTTTCACCAGGGCGGGTTACCCCATTCGGGCATCCCCGGCTACGCTGGCTAGGCAGCTGACCGAGGCTTTTCGCAGCCTTGCCACGCCCTTCATCGGCCTCCGGCGCCTAGGCATCCACCACGTGCCCCTAAACGCTTGGCCACCGCACCACGGCCTCCACAACCTGTGAAGGCGACCCTTGGGGCTTCCTCCCTATTCGCTTGTTAAGGTGCGTGGAGCCTGGCTACCTGCCAGCCCCTGCTCCCACCCTATCTTTTTTATCCCTCCTGGACCACCCTGTCAAGAGGGGATAGGGCCCCCATCTATGCCAGCCTCACCCCCTCCACTTACGTTCAGTTATGTGGGGTAGTTGTGTAAAATCGATGCGGCGGTGCGGCCATGACCACCCCTGCCCGACGCCAATACCTGGAGATCAAGCGGCGCTTCCCCGACGCCATCGTCCTATACCGCTATGGCGACTTTTATGAGATGTTCGATGAGGACGCCAAGGTGGGGGCGGAGGTGCTACGCATCGCCCTCACCTCCCGCGAGTTCGGCAAGGGCAACAGGGTGCCCATGGCAGGCATACCCCACCACGCCCTGGAGCATTATCTCTCCCGTTTCCTGGAGCGGGGCTACAAGGTGGCCATCTGTGAGCAGCTGAGCGAGCCCGGCCGCGGCCTGGTGGAGAGGGACGTGGTGCGGGTGGTGACCCCTGGCACGGTCATGGAGCCCTCCCTCCTGCCGGAGCAGGAGAGCCGGTTCTTGGCAGCCGTCCTGGGTGGGGAGGGGGCATGGGGGCTGGCCATGGCCGATGTGAGCACCGGGGAGTTCCTCCTGGCCCAGTTCCAGGGCCCCGGCGCCCGCCAGGAGCTGGCCCAGGAGTTGGAGCGGATGCGCCCAGCAGAGGTGTTGCTGCCCCAGGGGCAGGAGGCCCCCCTGCAGGGGCCATGCGTCACCCTGCTGGAGCCGTCGGCCTTCGATATCCATCGGGCCAGGGAGGAACTGTGTCGTCGGTTCCGGGTGGCCACCCTGGAAGGGCTGGGGTGTGCCCACATGGAGTGGGCCTTGGGGGCGGCAGGAGCCATCCTGGCTTACTTAGAGCGCACCTGCCCCCAGGCCCTGGAGGGGCTACGGGAGCCCTCCCCCATCATGCCATCGTCCTTCCTAGGCCTGGACCCCGACACCTGCCGCCACCTGGAGCTGTTGCGCAACGCCCGCACGGGGGAGGTGCGGGGCAGCCTCCTCTGGGCCCTGGACTACACCCGCACCCCCATGGGGGGGCGTCTTCTGCGTCGGCGCATCCTTCAGCCCCTCACCGACATCCGGGCCATCGAGGAACGTCTAGACGCCGTGGAGGCCCTATGGAAAGCCCCCGTCCTGCGCCGCCGTCTCCACTCCCTCCTGGGGCGCATAGGCGATCTGGAACGGGTGGTGGCCCGCGTGCGACATCGCACAGCCACGCCGCGGGAGCTCATATCCCTCCGGGAGGCCTTAAGGGTGGTGGGCTCGTTGCGGGCTCTTCTCATGGAGGCCCAGGCCTCCCCCCTCCTGCCCCTGGCCCAGGCCCTGGACCCTTGCCATGATGTGGCCGACTTGCTGGCCAGGGCGGTGGCCCAGGAGGAAGGGAAGCTCATCGGCGATGGTTACCATGAGGAGCTGGACCGCCTGCGGGGGGAGCAGAGACGGGCCCGCCAGTGGATCGCCCAGCTGGAGGGGAGGGAAAGGGCCCGCACAGGTATCCGCTCCCTAAAGGTGGGCTATAACAAGGTCTTCGGCTATTACATTGAGGTGACCCGCCCCAACCTGCACCTGGTGCCCCAGGACTATATCCGCAAACAGACCTTGGTGGGGGCGGAGCGGTTCGTCACCCCTGAGCTGAAGGAGTACGAGGCCCTCCTCCTGCACGCCGAGGAGCAGGCCGAGGCTCTGGAGAAGGAGCTCTACCGCTCCCTGCTAGACCAGGTGGCGCAGAGGGCCCCATCCCTTCTGGCCACCGCCACCGCCGTGGCCGAGCTGGACGTCTACCTCTCCCTCGCCCAAGCGGCCGCCGAGCAAGGGTATGTGCGACCCCGCTTGCACGAGGGGGACGAGATCGAAGTGGTGGAGGGGAGGCACCCGGTGGTGGAGAAGGCCCTCGCTCAGCAGGGCAAGGCCTTCGTCCCCAACGACTGCCGGTTGGACAGGAAGGATAGGCAGGTCCTCCTCATCACCGGCCCCAACATGGCAGGCAAGTCCACCTACCTGCGCCAGCTGGCCCTCATCGTCCTCATGGCCCAGATGGGGAGCTTCGTACCGGCCAAGGAGGCCCGCATCGGTCTGGTGGACCGCATCTTCACCCGCATCGGGGCCGAGGACGACATCGCCTCAGGCATGAGCACCTTCATGGTAGAGATGGCCGAGACGGCCCGCATCCTGCGCCAGGCCACACCCAGAAGCCTGGTCCTGCTGGACGAGGTGGGGCGGGGCACCAGCACCCACGATGGCCTGGCCATCGCCAGGGCGGTGCTGGAGCACATCCATCAGCGCCTGGGATGCCGCACCATGTTCGCCACCCACTACCTGGAGCTAGCCGCCCTAGCCCACGAGCTCCCCCGGGTGTGCAATCTCACCACCGCCGTGGCCGAGGAGGGCGATGGCCTGGTGTTTCTGTACCGCATCGTCCCCGGGGCTGCCGACCGCAGCTATGGCATCCAGGTGGCCCGCCTGGCCGGCCTACCCCACGAGGTGGTGGAGCGAGCACGGGAACTTCTGGGCTGGGCGGAGGGCCCTCCCTCGCCCCGGCCAGCGCCACCGGACACCTCCCGCGGCCCCGATCTCCTGCGGGAGATCCTATCCCTAGACCTGGCCAACATGACGCCCCTGGAAGCCCTCAACAAGCTGGCAGAGCTGCAGCAGAAGGGCAGGAGGGCCTCCCATCCATGGCCCTGATAACCCTGTCGTCGGAGGTGAGTCAGCGTCTGGTGGCCGGGGAGGTCATCACCGGCCCCCAGGCGGTGGTGAAGGAGCTGGTGGAGAACGCCTTAGACGCCGGCGCATCTGCCATCCAGGTGGAGATATGGGGTGGGGGGATGGAGATGGTGCGGGTCTCCGACGACGGCTGCGGCATCCCCCCCGCTGAGGTGGAGCTAGCCTTCCGCCACTTCACCACCAGCAAGATCCGCACCCTGGACGACCTTCACCATCTCTCCACCCTCGGCTTCCGTGGCGAGGCCTTGGCCTGCCTGGCTTCCCTAGCCCAGGTGGAGATGGTCACCCGCGCCCGTGGCCATCTGGGGGGCGTGCGGGTCCAGGTGGAGGAGGGGCAAGTGGTGGGACGATGGCCTGCACCCCACCCTGTGGGGACCACAGTGGTGGTGCGCCGCCTCTGCCCACCCACCACGCCCCAGGCAGGAGAGGCCCCTATTAGGGAAGTGATAAGGGCCTTCGCCCTGGCCCACCCCCACGTTCGCTTCGAGCTGAGAGCGGAGGGGCGGAGGGTATTGGCCACCTCCGGCTCCGGGGACCTGCGGGGGGTGGTAGCCGAGCTCTTCGGCCCTACGTTGGCCAGCACCATGGCCACCTTAGGGCCCGACTCCCAAGGAGATGTAGAGGTCTCGGGCCTCATATCGCGTCCCCCAGCCGCCCGTCCCGACCGTCAGCGCATCTACGTGGCCGTCAATGGCAGGCCAGTGCGCACCCCCTCCCTCCTGGAGGCGGTGGAGACCGCCGCCCGTCCCTTCTTCCCCAAGGGGCGCTTTCCCCTAGCGGTGGTCCACCTGCGCCTGCCTCCTTGCCTGGTGGACGTCAACCTGAGCCCAACCAAGGACGAAGTGCGTATCCTGCCCCAGCAGGAAGCCCTGGGCCTGCTGCGAGAGGCCGTGCGCCGGGCCCTTAGGGAGACGCCCCTGACTGAGGCGGTAGGGGCTTCCCCGCTCCTCGGGCCATGGCCATCGCCACGGCTGGCGGAGGGGCCGCCACAATGGGAAAAGGCACCCCTGCGGCCCCTGGGCCAGCTCCTGGACACCTTCCTTTTGGCCGAGGGGGCCCAGGGCCTCTACATCATCGACCAGCACCGGGCCCACGAAAGGGCCATCTACGAGAGCCTGCTGGCCAGGAAGGGCCAGCGCTCTCCCCTCAAGGAACCCATCGTGCTAGAGCTGAAGCCCCACCAGGCGGCCATGCTGCGCGGGATGCCTGCCCTCCTGGCCGAGCTAGGCTTCTCGCTGGAGGAGTTCGGACGCCACCACTTCCTGGTGCGGGAGGTGCCCCACATGCTGGAGAACGTCCCCGGCCGAGCCCTGGAGGAGGCCGTCCAGGAGGCACTGGTGGAAGAGGAGGGATGGCTGGAGAGGCTTCTTATATCCTTGGCGTGTCGGGCGGCCGTGCGTCGGGGCCGCCGTCTGCGCCCAGAGGAGGTGGCAGCCATCCTCGAACCCTATCAGCGGCCTGGGGCCCCCACATTGTGCCCCCATGGAGGCCCCATCGCTTTGGTCATCGGGAGGGAGGCGCTGGCCAGGCAGCTGGGGCTGGGCTAGGCGTACCGCTCCTCGCGCCAAGGGTCGCCCCGCATATGGTAGCCATAGGTCTCCCAGAAGCCGGGGCGGTCCTCAGTGAGGAACTCCAGGGCCCGCACCCACTTGGCGCTCTTCCAGAAATAGAGGTGGGGCACCACCAGGCGCAGGGGCCAGCCATGCTCGGGGCTCAGGGGTTGGCCATTGTGCTTGTGGGCCAGGAGGACATCGTCCCTTAGGAGATCGGTAAGAAGGAGGTTGGTGGTGTAACCGCCATAGCAGTGGACCATCACCGCTTTGGCTTCGGGGCGGGGCCGGCAGAGGGCCATCACCTCCCTCACCAGCACTCCTTCCCACTGGTTGTCCAGCTTGCTCCAGCCCGTGACACAGTGGATGTCACTGTGGACGACCGTCTGGGGCAGGGCCATGAACTCCTCCCATGTGAGGGACACCTCCCTCTCCACCGCCCCTATGAGATGGAGGCGCCAACGGGCCAGATCGATCCTGGGGGTGAAGCCATAGGTGAGGACGGGCCACCCCGTCACGACCCTCTGACCAGGAGGCAGACGGCCACCATAGGCCTCCCTCTGGCCAGGCCGCACCTCCCTTACGTTCATGGCCTCTCGCTCCCCTTCGTCTGGACCGACTTAGTGAAAGGACGGCACGGTGGGAAGGATAGCATAGGGTGGCAGGAGCGTCAAAGGCCCTTCTATCATCGGAAGAGGAATGGGAAAGGGGATTGGCGCATTTCTCGGCGCCGCGGGGGCCATCCTGACTGTAGACCAGGTCACTAAGGCGGTGGTACGGGGCCTTATGGAGGTGGGCCAGTACTTCCCAGGACCGGAATGGCCCCTGCGCCTGCACTACGTCACCAACACGGGGGCCGCCTTTGGCATCCTGCAGGGCCAAGTGGCTTTCCTCATCTTCACCTCCCTCATCGGCATGGCGGCCATCGCCTATTACTTCTTCACGCGCCCCACGGGGCAGCCGGAGGCCGTGGCCCTGGGCATGATGCTCGGAGGGGCGGCGGGCAACCTCGTGGATCGCCTGCGCCTTGGGGAGGTGACCGACTTCCTCTCCTTCCCCCACTACCCGTCCTTCAATGTGGCCGATGCCTCCATCGTGATGGCCCTAGCCCTCCTGGTGGCCGCCCACATGCTGCCCAGAAGGCCCCGGTTGCCAGGCCCAGGGAGGATGGACAGTGAAGAGGGTGGAGATTGACGTGGTAGAGGGTGGGGAGCGCCTGGACGTGTTCCTCGCCCGCCATCTGGAGGGCGTATCTCGCAGCCAGGTCCAGCGCCTCATAGATGCGGGATGGGTGACAGTAGAAGGGCAGCCGGCCAAGGCGGGCAAGCTGGTGCGCGCCGGCCAGCGAGTGGTGGTGGTGATGCCCCCTCCAGAGCCCCCACGCCTGGAGCCGGAGCCCATCCCCATCCCCATCCTCTATGAGGATGAGGACGTGTTGGTGGTGGACAAGCCCCCAGGTATCCCGGTCCATCCCGGGCCTGGACACCCGCGGCGCACCTTGGTGAACGCCCTCCTGGCCCTCTATCCTCAGCTGAAGGAGGTGGGCCAAGAGCTGCGCCCGGGCATCGTCCACCGCCTGGACAAGGACACCTCTGGCCTACTGTTGGTGGCCAAGACGGCCCGCGCCCATCGCCACCTGGTGGAGGAGCTAAAGGCGCGGCGGGTCCATAAGGTTTACCTCGCCCTGGTGCACGGCCTGCCCTGCCCTCCCCAGGGCGTCATCATAGCGCCCATCGCCCGTCACCCCAAAGACCGCAAACGTATGGCCGTGGTGGAGGGAGGAAGGGAAGCCGAGACCCGCTACCGCCTGAAGGAGGCCTTCCAGGAGTGCGCCCTGTTAGAGGTGGAGCCCATCACTGGCCGCACCCACCAGATAAGGGTGCACTTGGCCTACATAGGCCACCCCGTGGTGGGCGATCCCGTCTATGGACGCCGCTCCCCTCTTGTGGGGCGTCAGTTCCTACACGCCCACCGCCTGAGCCTACTCCTCCCCAGCGGCGAGGTGCGGGAGTTCATCTCCCCCCTCCCGCCCGACCTGGAGAGGGCCCTGGCAGCCGTGCGGGCCGGCGCCCACCCCTAGGCAGCAGGGGCCTTACCCATGCCGATGGGCCTGACGCCCGTGGAATAGATGTACAACCTCTCCCAATGGTAGGAGCTGGGGAAGTTGCGACGGGGAGGGAAGTAGGCCACCAAAACCTTGCGCCCTTCGGCCTCCGCTTCCCGCAACAGGCGCAACAGGAGAGGGGCATATCCCCGCAAGGGCATGGTCCTTAGGAAGGCATACTCCTCGCCGTTATAGATTAGCTTTATGGCCGGCTCTGGATGGTGGAACTCCACGTATGGGAGCTCGCGGCCATCCACCACCAGCAGCTCCACCCTCGTAGGATGGACCTCTAGCACCTTAGTCATTTCAATATCATTGAAAACGGCGCCGGGGCATAATGGCAAGGCCAATTTACTGATGCAAGCCCCAGGAGGCCATGCCGGTGAGCCCCCCTCAGCCACCACCCTCCAAGGCCTCGATGCCCCGCCGCACAGCAGCCATGGCCTGCTCCAACTCCCCCAAGAGGCGGCGTAAGACGCGGAGGGCATAGGCATCGGCCTCCTCCATCTGGCGGCGGGCCTCCTGGTGGGCCTCCTCCACCTTCTGGCGGGCCTGGGCCTCGGCCTCCTGCAGTAGCAGGCGCGCCCGCTCCTGCGCCTCTCGCACCACCTCCGAGCGGGCCAGACGTCGCTCCGCCTCCGCCTGGGCCTCGGCCAGAAGGCGGGCCGCCTCCTGACGTGCCCTAGCCACCACCTCCTCGGCCTCCTGTTGGGCCTGGGCGACGATGCGGGCCGCCTCCGCCTGGGCCTGGGCCATCATCTCCTGGCTCGCCTGCAGCAGCTCCCGCGCCTGGTATACCTCCATGGGCAGGGCCGCCCGCAGCTGGTCCACCAGGTCCAGGAGGCGCTGACGCGCCACCACCACCCCCCCCGACATGGGCAGCCGCCGTCCCTCACCTATGACCTCCTCTAGCTGGTCCAGCAAATGGAAGGTCTCCACAGCCCTCACCTCTGGCCCAGCTTTTGGCGGAGGGCCGCCGCCACGTGCGGCGGCACCAGGCCCGTCACATCATACCCCAAGCTGGCCACCTCCCGGATACGGTGCCCGGAGACGAATAGATGCTCCAGACTGGCCATGAGGAAGATGGACTCCAAGTCAGGGGCCATCCGCTTGTTCATAAGGGCCATATCGAATTCCGCCTCGAAATCGGTGACAGCGCGAATACCTCGCACCAATACCCGCGCCCCCTCGCGGCGGGCGAAATCCACCGTCAGGCCCGAGAAGGGCTTCACCACTATGTTGGGCAGGTCGGCCACCGCCTCACGGAACAGCGCCACCCGCTCATCGGTGGTGAACAGGCACCGGTCGGGAGGGAGGTCGTAGACGCCCACCACCACACGGCTGAACAAAGAGGCAGCACGGCGGGCGATGTCCAGATGCCCGTTGGTGACCGGGTCGAACCGTCCCGGATACAGCGCTGTGACCAAGGCTCACCTCCTTACTGATAAAAGGATAGGGCGCTATCACCATGGTGCAACGACTTCACCAGCTGCAGAGGCCCTAGCCGACTGGGTGGGGTGCGGGTGGACCGGTGTTCCAACACCAACACCGTCTTCCCCTTCTCCACCAGGGTGGAGGAGGCCAGCCTCTCCAAGGCTGCCAAGGCTGTGGGGTCGTCATAGGGCGGGTCAGCCACGACGAGGGAGTAAGGGCCCTTGAGCCTGACCAAAGCCCTCTCCACCGGCAGACAGTGCACGAAAGCCCTGCCGGCCAGACCGGTGGCCTCCAAGTTCCTGCGGATCTGGCGGCAGGCCTTGGGGTCTCGCTCCACGAAATCGCACCACAGGGCGCCCCTGGAGAGGGCCTCGATGCCCAGGACGCCGCTGCCGGCATAGAGGTCCAAGACCCGGCCCAGTTGGACGCCCATGGCCTCCAGGGCCGAGAAGAGGGCAGCGCGAACCCGCGCCGCAGTAGGCCTTACCCCCGCCGTCCCGCGCAGGAACCGGCCCCGGGCCTGGCCACCGAGCACCCTCATGGCCACTCCTCACGACGTGGGGGTAGGGGCGGGCGTCCGTGTGGGGATAGGAGTAGGAGGAGGGGTAGGAGTGGGCGTAGGGGTAGGAGTGGGGGTGGGCGTGCGCGTAGGAGTGGGGGTTGGCGTAGGGGTGGGGGTTGGCGTAGGGGTGGGCGTAGCCACAGGCGTGGGCGTCTCCGCAGGCGTAGGCGTAGGCGTGGGGGTGGGAGAGGGGGTGGGGGCAGGCCCCACCGTCAGCACCAGGCGGCGGCCGAAGCGGGCCTGGCCATCGCTTACGATAAGCTCCACCTGGAAGGTCCCCTCCCTGGGGGCTATCCACTGGGTAGTGGCGCCACGTCTCCTATTTAGCTCCCCGGCCTGGGCCTGCCAGGTGGGGATTAGGGCATCGCCGTTGGGCCGCAGGAGACGGGGCATCCCTCCCTCCACCGTGTCCCTTATGGCCGGCCAGATGTCTGCAGCATCGGCCTGCTCCGAGGCATCGGCCACCACTACGCCCGCCAGGCCATAAGCGATGGCCATCTCCAGCTTGAACCCCACGCTGAACCGGTTCTCCACGAATATGATATCGCCCTGTTCGCCGCCTAAGGCAAAGGTGACAGCTGCGGCGTCATCGCTCCAGACCAGGCCCCTGCCCACCAGGTTGACGGCCCGCAGCTGTACAGCGTCGCCCGGCTGATAGGGCCCTTTGGGCTCCACCTGCACCTGCAGGGCCAGAGCCATGGCCTCTTCATAGCCCAGCACCTTTACCTCGTTACGCCCCCGCTGCACGCTGAAGGGGCTCACCACCAGGAAGAGCTTCTTGGGGGACACCTGCTTGGTGGCGTATTCCAGAGCTCGCGGCATGAGGGAACGGTACGACAGGGGGTCCGTCACCGGGAGGACCCAGATGATGTCTGCCGCCTCCCCCACCGCTCGCCAGTCCACCGTCGGCGAGGGGGCGGGAGCGGGCAGGGATACCACCAGCTTGCCCCCCACGCCGTGGATACGCTCGGCCGCCTCCCTCACCAGCTCCTGGAAAGCCACCGCCAGCTCCGAAGGGACAGCGCTATACTCCAGCGCGATGCCCGCAAGTCGCTCCTTCTCCACCAAGGAGGCCAAAGCCGCTGCGTGGGCCCGCCGCACCTGGGGATCGGCGAGGATGGCCCGCAAAGTCCTCTCGTCGTCGCCTACCACCAGAGGGATGAGCTCTTGACCGGGCCGGAGCTTGAGGGAGGTAGCCCTCCCGCTCAAGGTGCCATCGGGCCGCGGCTGGTAATCGCGGGGGCTGACGATGGAGGCCATCTCCTGGGCCTCCTGGCGGAGGGAACCACCACTGGGCAGAGCCACGGCCACTTTAAGGGGCTGCGGTGGCCGGCCAGCCAGCACCGCGAGATTGGCCGGCAGGGGGAGGAACTCGCCGCAGGCCAGAAGCGAGCCCTGCTCCACACCCTCCCCAGGACGGCACCCCTCGCGTTGGAAGACCTCGGCCGTCAGCACCACCGCCTCCCTCAGGCGCAGCCACCGCCCCTCCTGATAGGTGTAGAAGGCCAGCTCCTCCCCCTTGGGCAGGGGGGTACGCAAAGGCAGACCTAAGCGGACGGGGCTGGTGGGCTCCTGCTCCACCTGGAAGACCACCCAGTCCCTGCTGGCCAAGGTCATACCCGGCGGAAGGGGTGGCGGCTTCCCCGCCCGCGCCTTTATGCCCGGGGCTATTACCTCTCCCCCTTCGCCCCGCCCCAGGCAGGTGACCCCCACCGCCAGGGTGACCACCACCACCAGCAACAATACCCCTCCCAGGATGTAAGGCCCGGGGTCACGGGGAAGGCGCTGCGGCCGGCCCCCAGCACCAGGGGGGCCGGGTGGAGGGAGGCCCCTGGGCAGCAACGGTCCACGGGGCCTCTTGGGGCGTTCGGGGGGTCGCGGTGGGCGCATAACCATGAGGTTTCACACAAGGGCCGTCCGCCCCGGGGATTGTACCACACCCCCTAGTGTGGGGGAAGCCGGAGCCTGTGATAATATGCTCTAGAGATAACACTGGACGGGGAGGCGGCCATGGCCCAGTACGCCCCTGACGCCATCCGCAACGTGGCCCTCATCGGCCACGGCAGCACCGGCAAGACCACCCTTTCCGAGGCCCTCCTCTTCCGCGCCGGGGTCATCTCTCGCATGGGCACGGTGGAGGAGGGCTCCACCACCTCCGACTGGGACCCTGATGAGCACAGGCGTGGCTTCTCCATCAACCTCTCCCTCCTGCCCCTGGAATGGAACGGCCACAAGGTGAACATCATCGATACCCCCGGTTACCCCGACTTCCTGGGAGAGGTGAAGTGCGCCCTAAGGGCCGCCGACGCCGCCCTCATCGTGGTGGACGCCGCCTCCGGCATCCAGGTGGGCACCGAGTTCGCTTGGCAATACGCCGATGAGAGGGAGATGCCTCGCGCCATCTTCGTCAACCGCCTAGACCGCGAGAACGCCGACTTCCAGGCCGTCCTATCGCAGGTGCAGCAGCGTTGGGGCCCCCGCTGCCTTCCCCTTCAGCTACCCCTGGGGCAGGAACATTCCTTCCGGGGAGTGGTGGACCTGCTTTCCATGCGGGCCTATCTGGGCGAGGGCGAGGCGGAGGCGGCCATGCCATCGGAGGTGGCCCAGGAGGCCCAGCGATGGCGAGAGAGGCTGGTGGAGGCGGCGGCCGAATCTGACGACGAGCTCCTCACCAAATACCTGGAAGGCGAGGGGCTGACGGAGGAGGAGATGGTGAGGGGCCTGCGGCGGGCCCTCCTCTCCCGCTCCCTGGTGCCCGTGCTAGTGGGGGCAGCGGCCAAGGCCATAGGCATCCGCCCCCTCCTGGAGGCCATTGGCTCCCTCTTCCCCTCGCCAGCTGATCTGCCCCTGGTCACCGAGGACGGCCAAGAGCTGAAAGCCGACCCCCACGGCCCCCTGGCCGCCCTGGTCTTTAAGACCAGTGCCGACCCGTACGTGGGTCGTCTCAGCTACTTCCGCGTCTACTCCGGCACCCTCAAGGCCGACTCTCAGGTGTGGAACCCTCGCAAGGATGTCCTGGAGCGCATCGGGCCCCTGTACATGGTGCGGGGCAAGACCCAGACCCAGGTGGCAGAGGTGACCGCTGGGGACATAGGGGCGGTGGCCAAGCTGGCCCACACCACCACCGGCGATACCCTCTGCCAGCGCGACCGCCCCCTGGTCCTGCCGGGCATTGTCTTTCCCGAGCCTGCTTTCGCGGCAGCCATCACCCCCAAGGGCAAGGCCGACCTGGACAAGATGAGCACCGCCCTCCAGCGCATCGTCGACGAGGACCCCAGCCTGCGCATCGAACGCAACCCAGACACAGGGGAGACGTTGCTCCAGGGGCTAGGCGACTCCCACGTGGAGGTGGCCCTGGAGAAGATCCGCCGCAAATTCGGCGTCGAGCTGGAGATGAGCATCCCCAAGGTCCCCTACAAGGAGACCATCACCGCCACCGCCGTGGCCGAGTACACCCACAAGAAGCAGACGGGGGGCAGAGGCCAGTACGCCCGGGTGGCCATCCGCCTGGAGCCCTTGCCCCGGGGGGAGGGCTTCCAGTTCGTGGACCAGATCGTGGGTGGGGTCATCCCCAAGCAGTTCATCCCCTCGGTGGAGAAGGGGATCTTGGAGGCCATGCAGGAGGGGGTCCTGGCCCACTACCCCGTCACCGATGTCAAGGTCACCCTGTTCGATGGCAAGGACCACCCCGTGGACTCCTCGGACATCGCCTTCAAGATCGCTGCCGCCCATGCCTTCCGCAAGGGAGTCCAGGAGGCCAGGCCCGTGTTGTTGGAACCCATCATGCGCATGAAGATCACCGTGCCCGATGCCAACACCGGCGATGTCATTAGCGACCTCAATGGCAAGCGGGCCCGCGTCCTGGGCACCAGCCCCGCCGGCCCCGGCCTCACCACCATCGAGGCCCTGGCCCCCCTGGCGGAGGTGCAAAGGTATGCCGCTGACCTGCGCTCCCTCACTCAGGGGCGGGGTCATTACACCATGACCTTCGACCACTACGAAGAGGTGCCCCCCCACATCGCCCAACGCATCATCGAACAGGCACAGCGGTCGTGACGACGGCGCAACGGGGGCCCATGGGACGGCTCTCAGCCTCCCGGCTCGGTGGCCAGCACATCGGCATCGGCGATCTTCCAGTCGCTGCCCAACTGGCGCCATACTAGGCGGGCGGTGAAGTTGGTGGGCCCCAGGTACTTGACCTCGCTCACCCAGTCATCCCCCTCCTGCCTTATGTCCAGCACTTGGTAGCCCTGGATCTGGACGGCCATGCCCGCCCCAGCGGCCGCCTGCAGCTTGACCATGGCCTCGGGCATCAAGTCGTTCATCAGTTGGGCGATGTCCATGGTCAGCACAGCCTTGGAGAAACGGTGCACCGCCTTCTCCACGTCATCTCGGCTCATGGCCACCTCCCGCCACAGTCTGGTCACCGCCTAATATAGGCCCTGCCCCGCCCTAGGAGAAGCCGGCCCACCGCCGACGCCCACCCGGCATCCTATCCCTGCACAGAACCAGGGGTCGCACCTGGCGCCTGAAAAGAATCGCACCTGCCCCTGCCCATGGGAAGATTGACAGGTAATCTAGGGGCTTACTTATAATCGTTCTGTCAAGCGAGGGGGGAGTTTTTGGCGTTCCAGGAGTGGAAGTGCCAGGCTTTAACTGACATTTGGACGGGCGGGGCAGGCCGCCCCGAAGGGCGGCTCATCCCCACTGGCCTCCTGGGCTCTATCCGCTGGTGGTTTGAGGTCCTCGTGCGGGGGCTGGGCGGAAAGGCTTGTGATCCCACACTGCCAGAAGTTCGGTGTCCTGCGCCGAACAAAACCCCCTCCGAACCCGGCCATCATTGTGTTGTCTGCGAGCTCTTCGGCTGTACCGGCTGGGCCAGGAAGTTCCGGTTTGAGGTTTTAGACGAGAACCGCCGGCCCAAGTCCGCACAAATCAACGCCAAAGACATCTTCATACTTCGCTTCACCGAGCTCCGGCCGATCCGCAAAGGGGAATGGTGCCTCCTGGACTTGACCCTGCGGCTCATCGCGGAGTATGGAGCGATTGGGGGAAAGACGGTTCTGAAGCCATCCGAAGAGCCGGGGCTGGCGGATTTGGACCTCAGCGATTTTGAGGAATCGAATGGAGAAGTGCGTGTTCGAACCGCTCGTTGGGGTCTTCCCTTGCGCTCTGGGGACATCATCATTCAGATCGATTCTCATCCGGTGACTTCTCTTAATGATCTCAAAAAGGCCGTGACAGGTAAGACCCACGGAGAGCCAGTTTCCGTGAAGATTAAACGCGATGGAGATTCTTTGAGTGTTGATGCATGGTTTGGAAAACGCCATCATCGTGATTATGGATTGATTCAAATCATCGAACTGCCTCCTATATGTCGGAAAACCGACGAAGAGCTAAGGCATTATGTGTCTCTTCGGCCCAAGTGGCGCGAGGTGTTCCACTCGTATACAGATGATCAGGGTCGTCGACATGACTTCTCATGGGCTTCCTTGGCCAACTTCTGGTGCGTGAAGGGACGATATTTGGCGCGGCAGAATGCGAACACGAGCACGTTCAACAAAGTCATTGGGCGGCAAGAACCGAAGAATTTAGCCCAGCGTCTTCGAAACAGTGCGACGGAATTCGACAAATGGCTTGCTGGTCGTCAGCAGGAAAGCAAGAAGGTCTTCAGTTTCAAGGAGCCACCGCGCACGTTTGGGTTTGTGAACCCCGGTCTACAAGATTCGAATCAAAGGCCTCTCGACTTCAACGAAATCCGCAGACGTCTGAAGCAAGTGTGGCCGAACTTTCAGGACTCGGAGTTCCTTGAGGGCCAAACTATTCTTAAATCTTTGCTGAGTTCAGCCTCAGAAGGGACGCCATGACGTTTGATTACTGGGTAGAATTGTCTAAGCGGCCTGACGAAGGAGAGCTGCCCGCATCCCCGGAGGAAGCTGCCTGGAATCTGGCGTCAGGGTTTGTGGATCGGTGCGCAGCACGGGCTATGGGCGGGGATGACCAAAGGATTGAATCGCGCAACAGATATGTTCGGGGAGTAGCTTCTAAGAGCTTTTCTCTCCCCTCAGCACTCTCAGCCCTCTGGAGTCCAGACTTTGACTCTGCCCGCACCCGATGGCCCGCCTCCTGGCTTGGTATTGAGGTAGGCTTTGAACTTCTTACTCCCTGGTACTCCAAGGACGACCGGGTTTTCCACGTGATGGATAACCCGGTGCGCAAGGATCGGGTGTTCGGCGTGCCCTTCCTGACGGCCTCTTCCTGGAAGGGGCTTTTGCGATGGGCCTGCCGAATGCAGGCGGGTCTACAAGAGCATCTCCAGGAAAACGACGGCAAGATCGAGGGATGGAGGGATCCCGATTGGATCCTTCATCTCTTCGGCAACGAGAAAGGTGAGGAGGAGGACTTCAGTCAAGGCGCGCTGGTCTTCTACCCCACGTGGTTCGACAAGATCGGCTTCGAGGTCATCAACCCCCACAGCCGGGAGCGCCGCGCCGGCACCCAGCCCATCTACTACGAGGTCGTGCCCATTGGCACCAATGGGACCCTTTCCCTGCTCTACGCCCCCTGGCCGGGGATGAAGCCGGAGGCAAAGGCCGGGGAGATCATGCCCAAACTGCTTGAAGCCATCGAGGCGCTGCTTGCCACCTACGGCATCTCCGCCAAGCGCACCGCAGGCTGGGGCACGGCGAAAATCACCGAATGGAAAGTCTATCGGAAAGGTCAAGCCCTGGCGCAGGCGGACACTCGGGCAAAGCTCTGGCAGACCATCGTCAACTGGTTCCGGGAGGGAGCTCCATGAGTGCTTTTGCGCCAGCAGAAACCATGCGAGAGCATCGCCCCCTCCTCCTGACCATGGAGGCCATCGGCTGGTTCCACATGGCCGGCAAGGCTCGCTCCGAGTTTCTGCGCCACCACGGTGGCGACCGAGTGGACTACGAGTATGAGAAATGGCATGACCATGAAACTCCACCCTTCCCATGGGATGACCTGCTGGGCTGGGTGAGGAGTCGCTTCCAGTCGAAGGTGCCTTCGAATGCCTGGCCGGGCTCCTTTCAGGAGTTCACCGAGAAACACACGAAAACAGGGTCCTGGGCTGCTGGGGCTCCTTCAGGCAAGTCATGGAATCGTCTCGGGCGTGGAGAAGAATCTTCCACGGGCAACCTCTGAGTACCTCGGCCAGTCCGTCCCCCATATGTGGCTCTCCTCCCCGTGGGGGTATCCGAAGCGGAACTTGTTGGCCGATCCGCCCGAAGTCCTTACGCCCAACGGATGGAAACAGGTGGTCTCGGAAATCCGGCGAATCTTGGAGGAGCTGAAGAACCTGGGGACGCAAAATGTGGAAGATGTGGGCGCTTGGTGGCGCTGGCGGAAGAAGGCCATCGGCCCCGACTCTTTCATCCGTGGGGCTTTTCTTTCCACCCTCGCCGAGACCCGGCTCCCTAACAACGACGTCACCTTGTGGGACCAGTCCTACGTGGCAGCCGCCCTCTTCAAGAGCGCCGTGGCCGGAGCGCTGTTAAACTCGGGCTTTCCTTGGGATTGGAGGAGTATTGCGCAAATTTTGAACCAGATTGGAGTTCAAATCAAAACGCGAAATTGGAGTCAAAAACAACGGCTTGAGGAACTAAACAAAGACGACCAGAGGATTATTTCCGCTTTTTTGAAATCGCGCACGCGTTGGCGTCTGCTGACGGTGGCGATGGGGACAGAGCACTACGAAGCGCGGGCGGTGAAGATCGGGGATTGGACGGGGATGCAGGCTGCGCTGGAGAGGTTCTTTGAGGAGGCGTGCCGGCTGATCGAAGTGGACCTGGCCGTGGGGTCGCTGCTATACCGCGACAGCAGCGCCGCCGTGTTCTCCTTCCCCGGCGAGCGAGAGGATGAGAATGTTCCGGCGCCGTGGTTGAGCGGATGGGAAGAATGGCTGCGGGAGCAGATGGACGAGATCGCCAAGCAGTTGGACCTTGAAACCCCGCCCGAGGTGCGGCTGAGCCAGCCCACGCGGTCCCTTGTGCCGATGGTAATGGAACGAGCGGAGGCGGTGAAATCCACGATGGTTCCGGTTCGCCGGGTATGGAGCATTAATGCTTCAGAAATGGAAGGGCATGTTTGCCCGGTGTGCGGCGTGCGGCGCAACGGAGATCCCACCAGTAAAGGGAAGCCTTGCGCGGTGTGCCGGGCTCGTCGCCATCATCGGCGCAACGACTGGCTCTCCGGCCGTCTGGGTTACGACACCATCTGGTATGAAGAAGCCGCCGACTCCAATGGGCGCCTGGCCGTGCTCACGCTCTCCCTTGACCTGGAGCCATGGCTCGACGGAGAGCGGGTGGACAGCCTGCGGGCGCAGGCGATTTCGGAGTGGCGACGCTTTAACCCGACCCTGAAAGTAGATGGACAAGTTAATCCAAACCCTATCGCCCCATGTACCCCGTTCGATTCGTTGTTCACATACCTTCGAAACTCGTTATCAAGCTTCAATCCTCGAGATCCAGTTCTCAGCAATCTGCAGGAAGGATTTCGATATGAGAAAGATTGGCCCACGTTCTTCCAAAAGATAGTAGAAGACCGGGCGGCAGCTCCAACTTGGGACAATCTAAGCAATGACGAGCGCGCCGCTTGGCTGGCACATCAGCTTTTCTGCAAGCTCCCCTCGCCCGGTCGGGTCTACCGTTTTTGGCGGGAAGCCATCGAGTTTTTTGAGGACTTGCTTCGTGAGTTTCGCCAGATTGCATCTCGGAGCGATAACCCCTGGCGGCTGCGCCGGCTCCTCCTGATCCCGGACGCTTCCACGGCTCACGGCTGGAAGGACGGCACGCTTTACGACGGACGCTGGCGGGGTGTTCAGATCAGCCTGGTCTATGTGGACGCTTTGAAGGGCTTTGTTACCGCCTCTAACCTGGCACGCCTGTTGAAACCCGAGGAACGCAAAGAAGCCCTTCAAAACCAAACAATTACGGTTGAGGAAGAGGATACATTCGGACAGTCTGTTTCCCTAACAGTTCGGAGCGTCAAGGAGCTCAGTGGAAGTTATGCCCACCTTGGCGTGTATCATCCCGTTATTCCCCTGGAGGTCTCGCCGCTGCGGTTCCGGGTCGTCCTCCCGCTGGAGGCGGCATCAGAATGCGTGGATCTGGCCATCACCCGGTGGCGGGAGCGGTTCGCCCGGGTGTGGGACCGGCTTCCGCTACGCGTCGGCGTGGTGGGCTTCCCCCGCGCCCTCTCTTTCCAGGCAGTGGTGGAGGCGGTTCGGAATGTAGAAGAAGCCCTTAGAGTCCCCACTGAGATTTGGCGCGTTGAAGAAACTTGGATCCGAGAGGACGTGCTGGCTCTTAGTCTACGGCGGAAGGACGGTCAAAACACTCTTTGGTGTATTCCTCTCCGCTTACCAGATGGTCGAGA